>JANLWV010000409.1:0-5241 GCA_031364765.1 Vicinamibacteria bacterium | reverse complement strand
TGGCAAAGACCACGTAGAAATCCGCCAGGCCGCCGTTGGAGATCAGCGTCTTCGTGCCACTCAGGACATAGGAGTCGCCATCCCGACGGGCTTCGCAGGAGATTGCGTTCGCGTCCGAACCCGCATCGGGCTCGGTCATGGCGAAAGCACCCATCTGTGTGCCACCGATGGCTTCAGTCGCGAACTCCACCTGAGAGGGCGTCCCGGCGAGGAGGAGCGGTGTGACGCTGAGTGCCTGCAGAGCGAAGACCGCATCGGCCAGGGGCGAATGAAACGCGAGTTCCTCGCGGAGAAGGCAGCAGCCGCGGTAGTCGCGGGTTTGAATCGGCTTGAACAGACCCGCCTCGCCCATCAGCTTCAGCAGGACCCGAGCCTCGGCCCGGGCTTCGTCGTCGGTGTCGGGCGGTTTGCGACGGGACAACTCATCCCGGCTGAACGCTTGCGCCTTCTCGAGAAGCGGTCCGTGCGAGGCGTCGAGAAATGCCCGAACCGGCTGCAGGTCGACGCTCATTCGAAACTGGGCTCGCGTTTCTCGACGAAGGCCCGATGCGCCTCGGCAAAGTTTGGGCTTTGCATGCAGATGGCCTGAAGCTCGGCTTCGTTGTCGAGAGCGGTCCGGAGATCGAGTGAGGCCTCGCGGTTCAGCGCCTGCTTGGTCACGCCCAGAGCGAACGACGGGCCCCTGGCCAGTCGAGTGGCGAGGGCTTTCGCCTCGAGAGCCGCCTGCTCGGGCTCAAACACGCTGGTGTAAAGACCAATGGTCTGAGCCTCGGCCGCGCTGATGAAATCGCCGAGCAGCAGGAGCCTCCGAGCGTGAGCCTCCCCCACCAGGCGGGGCAGAAGCCATCCAGCGCCCATGTCGGCGCCGGTCAGGCCGACCCGGGTGAAAAGGAAGGCGATTTTTGCGGTGATCGAAGCCACGCGAAAGTCGGAGGCCGCCGCTATCACCGCTCCCGCCCCCGCGGCGGCGCCGTTCAGTGCCGCGACCACCGGACGACGGCACTCTCGTATGGACAGAATGAGTTCGCAGGTGGTCCGGGTGAAAGCGAGGAGTTCCTCGATCGGCTTGCCCAGAAGGGCGCCGATGATGTGTTCCACGTCGCCGCCCGTGCAGAAGGCCCGGCCACGACCGGTCAGGATGATGGCGCGAACCCCGGGTTCGGTATCGAGAGCGCGGAACGTCGCCGCGAGTTCCCGGTAGACCTCGAAGGTCAGCGCATTCAGCCGGTCGGGCCGATTGAGGGTGAGGGTGGCCACACCCGTGGCCCGATCGCATTCATAGAGAAATGACTTCGGTTCAATGCCCAAACTACCTGCCTCCAATCACCGCGATCGCCTCTATCTCCACGAGGGCCAGAGGATCCACCAGAGACTTCACTTCCAAAAGCGCCATCGCCGGATAGTGGGATCCAAGGTGCGTTCTCCAGACTCCGCCGAGAGCTTTTCGACTCCGGCGATACAGATCCATGTCCGTCACGAAGACCGTCATCCGACCCACATCGGTGGGCGTCCCGCCGCTGTCTTCGACCACGCGGAGAACGCGGCGTAGAGCTTCGCCAAACTGCGCGACCAGGGGCGCTTCCACGGCGTGGGGTTCGCCGCTCATCACGCCGATCTGGCCCGCGACGAACAGAATGCGGCCGCCCTCCTTGCCGAGCTGGCCGTGGGAGAAGCCCGACGCGGGACCGAGATCTTGAGGATTGACCGGATCGGGACTCATGCGAGCAGCCCTCCTCCATCGATCACGATAGCCTGGCCGTTGATGCCTCGGCCTTCCTCGGAGCACAACATTGAAACCACGCTCGCCACCTCGGGGGTGGTGAGCAGCCTCCTTTGCGGCGACTGGTTCTTCATGGTCGCGAGAGCCTCCTCGGCCGAAAGGCCGGTCTTCTCGACGATCCGGGCGACACTCTGGGAAACCATGTCGGTATCAACGAAACTGGGGCAAACCGCGTTTACGGTGATTCCATTCGCCGCCACTTCGGCGGCCACGCAGCGGGTGAAGCCGAGAACGGCGTGCTTGGAGGCCGCGTAGGCCGAAATGTAACGGGCGCCGAAACGTGCGGCCACCGAGGCGATGTTGACAATGCGCCCCGAACCGCGCGCGATCATCCGGGGCAACGCCGCCTGGGTGCAGAGGAATGTCGCGGTCACGTTAATGGCGAAGATCCGGTTCCATTCCTCAAGCGAGACCTTCACCACCGGCGCCGATGAAGCGACGCCGGCGTTGTTGATCAGGAAGTCGAGCGGCCCCAGGGCCGCCTCGACCTTCGGCAAAAGGGTGCGCGCCTGGTCTGGTTGAGAGAGATCCGCAATGAAGTACTGGGCGCGGCCGCCCTTGGCCGCGATCTCGTCGACCACCTTGCTGACCTCCGATTCGGTGCGAGCGCTGACCGCCACCGTGGCGCCCTGACCGGCGAGATTCCGGGCGATCTCCGCGCCAATGCCTCGACCGCCTCCCGTCACCAAAGCAACCTTGCCCGTGAATTTCACGCCTCATTCTCCCTTAGCGGCATGGCAATCAGCCACGACCGAGTCGGCCAGAATCGCGCCGAGAATGCCGAGAGTGTCGCGACCCTCTTCGGCCGAGGCGTTTTGGGGGAAACCGAAGTAGGCCGCGGGACCACCGGCCTCCTCGAACGTCTTCTTCCCGTCGCGGATGGCCCGCGAGAGCGAGGCTTCATTCGGCTCGAGGGTCACGCGAATGGCCTCACGAACGAGGTCGGGCCGTTCCGCCATCACCATCGACGTTTCGAACTGACCGGCGTGACAGGCGCCGCTCTTGAACTCCGCGGTGAGACGCAGAGCCCAGGGTTTTCGCGTGATGTCCGGGAAGGTCACGGCGACGCCGCTTGTCTGTCCGGCCAACCGCACGCCGTCGTGAAGCGACGCGGTGTGGGCGGGGTCGAGATGGGCGTTGGCGAGAACAATCCGGGAGAAACCGGCTCGCCGCAGACTGAGAATCGCGTCCACGAGAATGGCGGTCACGGTTTCGGGCTTGAGCGAAATCGTGCCCGGAAAGCCTTGGGCAAAACCGGCCGAGGTCAACTGAAGAAGCGGGGCGATGACGATGGGGGAAAAACCACGAGCCTCAAGAGCACGCGCGCCAGACGCGGCCATGGCCCGGGCGATGATGACGTCCGTCATCAGGGGAAGGTGCGGGCCGTGGGCTTCAATGGCCCCAATGGGGAGAATGGCAAGCGCATCCCTCCCCATCTCCTGAACCTCCACGAATGTCATCTCGGCCAGATATTTCATTGACCAGGGTTCCTGCTCGCCCGTATTCTCGCTTCACCCAGCAGAAAAACGGAGAGGGCCGCCGGTGACACCGAATATTCCCGAGTCGATCAACCTCGCCGACTACTGCCTGGACGCCCGGATTCGCGAGGGCCGCGGGGAACGTCGGGCTCTGATCACCGATGACGGCGTCTATAGCTACGCCGATGTTCAGCGCCGCGCGAATCGGTTCGCCGCGGCTCTGAGAGAAAAAGGCATCGAGCCGGAACAACGCGTGCTCATCGCCCTCAAGGACGGCATGGACTGGGTGGCGACGTTCTTCGGCGTCCTGAAGCTGGGGGCGGCCGTCGTGATGGCCAACCCGGGTCTCAAGAGAGACGAGATCGAGTACTTTCTCGAATACACCCGGGCGAAAGTGGTGGTCACCGAGCTCGCTTCGGCGGCCGTCTTTCGCGATGCCGGAGCTTCCGTGCCCACGTTGCGCGAGGTTCTGGTCGTGGGTGAAGGCCCCTTCACGCGGCGGCTCGAGTCCGTAAGCGATGCCTTCGAGACGTTCAAGACTCATCGGGACGACGCGGCGATCTGGCTCTTCTCGGGTGGCACCACGGGACGGCCGAAGGGTGTCGTGCAGACGCACCGTTCCTTCGTCAATACCACCGAGCTATACGCCAAGGGTGCTCTTGGCTATGCGGAAACCGACATCACACTATCGGTGCCCAAGCTCTTCTTCGGCTATGCGACGGGATCGAATCTGATTTTTCCATTCTCGGTGGGCGCGACTGCGGTCCTCTTTTCCGAGAAGAGCACGCCCGAAGCGCTTTTCGCCCGGATCTCGAAGCATCGGCCCACCGTTTTGATCAACGTGCCCACGATGGTGCATCAGATGACGTCGCATCCCGAGGCGTCACGGCAGGATCTGAGCTGCCTTCGGGCCACCACGTCGGCCGGCGAGGCGCTCAGCGAGGAGTTGTATCAAAGGTGGCAGAAGCTCTTCGGCGTGCCTCTCCTCGATGGGCTCGGAACCGCGGAGATGTGGCACATCTTTCTGACCAACACAATCTCGAAAGTTCGTCCGGGAAGTCTGGGTCTCGCCGTTCCGGGCTTCGATGTGCGCGTCTGCGACGACGAGGGCCGGGAGCTTCCGCGGGGAGAGACCGGCTTTTTGTGGGTGCGCGGAGCGTCCCGCGCTATCGCTTACTGGCACGAGATGGACAAGACGCAGCAGGTGTTCCGCGGCGAATGGTACGCCTCGCGCGACATGGTCCGTCAGGACGACGACGGTTTCTTCTACTACTGCGGGCGCGATGACGACATGCTGAAAGTCGGCGGTCGATGGCTGGCGCCGGCTGAAGTCGAAAACTGTCTGCAGCAGCACTCCAATGTGGCCGAGGTCGCGGTGGTGGGCGTGCCCGATACCCAGGGACTGGTGAAGCCGTGGGCCTATGTGGTCGCGCGTTCCTGCGCGAAGGACGCGCGCGCTTCGTTCGCGGAGGATCTGCGCGCCTTCGCCCTCGAAAGACTGGAGCCCTACAAGGCCCCGCGTCAGGTCATCGTCCTGGAGGCCATGCCTCGGACCCATCTGGGCAAGATCGATCGGGGCCGGTTACGGAAGATGTAGACCGTGGGGGGCCCTCGTGACACGTACTCGTCCGTACAAGACGCGGGGCCTGAGATGAGTCCGTTTGCCGTACTCGTACTCGTCCGTATCGGTCCGTTCACAAAGCCGCCGACTTTCCCTGACTCTGGTCGTTCACGCTGAGTTCCTGCGTCGCCTTCCGGCGCGCGCTTGAACTGAAATAGGCGGCGAACAGGTCGGGCCCTCTACGGCTCATTAGCCCGGCCATCCACATGCGCCGCTGCCCATTGGTCAGCTCGGACGTGAAGGCCAGGTGCAGCGCCAGGCCCACCGGAGCAACACCGACAAGGAGCGCTGAAGCGACGAGCATTTCAGTATTCGGCTCCTTGAAGCTGAGCCGCGTGACGTTGCCGAGTCCGTCGATCACC
>JANLWV010000485.1:0-1729 GCA_031364765.1 Vicinamibacteria bacterium | reverse complement strand
GCCAGGGGTTCTCCGGACGAGGAGATTACCCTCTGCATATACGACGGGTTTGCACTGTAGACGAAGCTTGTGCGAACTCGCCATTCCCCTATCAGGGCCTCAAACCCATCTCCTGCCTCATGCTCGTGCGTTGGCTGCCCGAGTACGATCGCCGCATCGCGTACCAACCGAAGCAGAGTCTTGGGCCGAGGACCCCGGGCGCCCTGAGGCCTTCGTGTTGTGGGGAAGGCTAGGATGCGGTTGTCCTTTTCATCAAGGGCGCTGGCTTCGTCGTCTCGGAGCCGTTCACCCAGTAGTGCTGTCGCCGCAGGGTGGAAGCGCTTTACCATAGCCATCCTGGTCAGCTCCCGCTTTGGGCTTGACCCGATTTCGTGGACACCTAACGAAAGGTGGATACGATGCGGAGTATGGACGAGAAAAAGAACACGAAACGGACGAGGAGACGGTTTCCGGAAGAGTTCAAAGCAGGGGCGGTGCGCCTGGTTTTGGACGAGTCGAGGACGGTTGGGAGCGTCGCACGCGAGCTCGACCTGACGGCCTCGGCCCTGGCGCAGTGGGTCCGGCATGAGGAGGCCGAGCGCAGCAAGGGCCGGACAGGCCTCACACGCGAAGAACGTGAGGAGCTGACGCGACTCCGAAAGGAGAACCGAGAACTCCGCATGGAGCGCGAGGTTCTAAAAAAAGCGACGGCCTTCTTCGCGAAGATGCAAGCGTGAGGTTCGCGTGCATCGAGGCAGAGAAGGCGATACCCATGTCGCTCCAGTGCCGGACTCTCCGGGTCTCTCGAAGCGGCTTCTACGCCTGGAGGGTGCGCCCGGAGTCAGCGCACTCTATTGAGGACCGCAGACTCGGGATCCTTGTGAAGGCTTTCTTCGACGAAAGTCGGGGACGCTACGGATCGCCACGAATACACCTCGACCTTATCGATGAGGGCATTCGCATCTCGAGGAAGCGGGTGGTTCGTTTGATGCGCGAGGGCGACCTCGTAGCGCGGCGTCGCAAGCGCTTCAAGAAGTGGTCGGCGGTTGAAAGCGACCAGCCGATCCCGGCCAACATCCTGGACCGACGTTTCGAGGCGGACACTCCAAATCAGCGATGGGTCGGTGACACCACCGAGCTCGTGATCGGCTCGGGCGGAAAGTTGTACCTCGCCGTCATCCTGGATCTGTTCTCCCGGATGATTGTCGGCTGGGCGATTCGCGCCATCAACGACCGTCACCTGGTGATGAAGGCTCTCGACATGGCGCTCCTGCGTCGCGGACCCAAGACCGGGTTGCTTCATCACACGGATCAGGGGAGCCCATATGCAAGTGAGGACTACATGAACGTCCTCACCGAGCGGGGTATCGAATGCAGCATGAGCCGCCGTGGGAATTGCCACGACAACGCCGCCATGGAGGCGTTCTTCTCAACCCTCAAATTCGAGGTCGGGGAGCACTTCGAAACTGCCGGCCACGCCAAGCGCGAGATGTTCGATTTCATCGAGCTCTTCTACAATCAGAAACGTCGTCACTCGACCGTCGGCCAAATCAGTCCAGCCGAGTTCGAGAGGCGCACAAGACCGACTCAAGTAGCTTAAGAAACATGTCTACTGAATCGGGTCAAGCCCACTCGCGAGGCGGCACCACTAGCGTCGAGTTCGAGGACGTCATGCGTTTCCCGGTGGGCCAGCTGCATCCCGGGACAAGCCTGCGAGTGCATACGGGGTCCGCCTCAGTTGCCTTGACCG
>JANLWV010000474.1:0-2108 GCA_031364765.1 Vicinamibacteria bacterium | reverse complement strand
AAAAAAAGTGCTCCTCGGACTGGACATGGGAATGCGGGAGTCGTAGCTTTTGGAAGGCGGACAAAGCTTGGCTGACCGGAAGAAAAACCGCTCCCCGCAAAAACTGCCGGCCCTTTCGCGCCGGGACTTGGTCGCACGCCTGAGCGAAGCCGTGGAGACCCTCCGTGCCATTCGTTCCGGCGAAGTGGATGCCATCGTTGTGAACGGCCAAGGCGGCGAGAAAGTGTTCACGCTGGAAGGGGCCGATCATACCTACCGCGTTTTCGTCGAAAGGATGAACGAAGGCGCCGCTGTTCTCAGCAGTGACCACACCGTCTTGCACTGCAACACCCGTTTTGCCCGGTTCCTGGGAGCGGGGCTCCAGAGCGTCATCGGTTCTTCCATGCTGGACTTGGTTTGGCCCGACGATCATCCAAAACTGGATGCGTTGCTTCGGCGCGCGGCTCAAAGGAACTGCCGGGGCGAGATCCGTTTGCAATCGCGAAAAGGCGCCCCTTTGTCCGTCCATCTCTCCTTGAATCCTCTCCGCATGGACAGCACGCGGGCTGTCTGCCTGATCGCTTCGGATCTGTCCGAGAT
Source organism: Vicinamibacteria bacterium (assembly GCA_031364765.1). GTDB lineage: Bacteria > Acidobacteriota > Vicinamibacteria > Fen-336 > JAGNNV01 > JAGNNV01. The sequence continues at coordinate 1,529 of JANLWV010000474.1, read as the reverse complement.
GAAGCGCGCCGAGCAGGAACTGCTTGCTTCCAGCGAGCAGTTGCGGAATCTTGCGGCGCACCTGCTGTCCGTTCGAGAGGAGGAACGGGCCAGGATCTCCCGGGAAGTCCACGATGAACTGGGCCAGTCGTTGACCGCGGTGAAAATGGATCTCGCCTGGCTCGCGGGGCCTCTGCCGCGGAGTAACCGCCAGAAGCTCAAAAGGATCCGCTCCGCGCTGCGGTTGACCGACACCATTTTCCAATCCATTCGCAGAATCTCGACAGAGCTAAGGCCCGCTATTTTGGATCTGGGTTTGGCAGCCGCCGTGGAATGGCAGGTCCAGGAATTCCAGGCTCGATCCGGCATTCAGTGCAAGGTCCGCCTGCTCACCCGGGAAGTGGTTGCGTCGAACGCTTCGACCGCCATGTTTCGTATTTTCCAGGAGACTTTGACCAATGTCGCGCGCCATGCCAAGGCCACGCGGGCCGAGGTGGTCCTGCAGAAGCAACGGGGCCGGCTGGTTCTGCTGATACGCGATAACGGCCGGGGCTTTGATCAGGCGGCGCCGGGCCTTTCCAAATCCCTGGGTCTGCTGGGTATGCGGGAACGCGCCGCCATTCTGGGCGGCCGGGTGAATATCTCCAGTGCCCCGGGAAAAGGAACCGCCGTCACCGCCTGGATTCCGCTCCCATCGCTGAACGAATCCGGCACGCTACCCGGCGCCATTCCATGATGCGAGTCCTCATCGTCGATGACCACGCCATTGTCCGGCGTGGTTTGAGGGCGCTGCTTTCCGAAGAGTTCCGCGGGGCCGCATTTGGAGAAGCCTCCGATGCGCGGCGTGCGCTGGAACAGCTTCGAAAAGAAAAGTGGGATGTCGCGTTGCTCGACATCGCCCTACCTGGGAAAAGCGGCCTTGATCTCCTCAAGGAATTGAAGGCCGAATGGCCCAAGCTCCCGGTTCTGGTCTTGAGTGGTCACCGGGAAGACCAATTTGCCGTTCGTGTCCTGAAGGCGGGCGCCGGAGGCTACATGACGAAGGAAAGCGCTCCCGAGGAGTTGGCGAAAGCCATCCGCAAGATCCTGGCCGGGGGGCGATACGTCAGTCCCGCGCTGGCCGAAAAGCTGGCCTTGGGAGTAAAAACGGATCTCACGCGCACGCCGCACGAGACGCTCTCCGACCGCGAGTATGAAGTCATGTCCCGTATCGCCTCGGGAAAGACCGTTACGGAAATCGCCGAAGAACTGTCACTCAGCCCCAAAACGATCAGCACCTATCGCGCTCGGGTCCTGGAAAAGCTCGGCGTTAAAAATAGTGCGGAAATCGTCCAGTACGCGATCCACAACGGCCTGGTGATTTGAGAACACCCTAGATGTAGGGGCGGCCTTCCCGCCTGCAACCTCTTTTCCGGCCTTCAGCCTAAGAGAAACACCGACAAACCTTTCAGCCTTCCTCCTGCGAAAGAATCAGCCTGGGGCTGACGAGCATGATCGGCGTCGGGATTCATTATCTGGGCGTCGGGATTTATTCTCTAATTCAACCGATG
>JANLWV010000466.1:0-14754 GCA_031364765.1 Vicinamibacteria bacterium | reverse complement strand
GGCGAGTTCACCTCGAGCAGGCTGGGGAGAAGCACCGCCTCGGCCGAAAGAATTCCTTCTCCGCCGAAGTTGTAATAGCGCTCGATGAGCACATCCGGCTTCAGTTCTTCGATCAGTCTCGCAACTTGAGACCGCGCCCGGAATCGAAAGAGGCGATGGGGCGGGAACCAGCGAATGCGATGAATGCGATAGCCGTCGCCCGCGGTCTGTGTTTCACCAACGTTCCAAACGACGGCATGGACCTCATGGCCTCGCTTCGAGAGCGCCAGCGAAACCTCATGAACGTGGACACTGCCGCCCGTCTCTCCGGGAAGCGTCTGATCCGACGCGACGTACAGAATCCGCATCAGGCCGGGGCCAGCACTCCAAAAAACGGCCCGGTCCGAACCCTTCCGAAAAACGCCACATCCAACATCAGGATCTGAGTGAGGCCTCTGGCGAGGAACTGTGCGGTGGGCGAAGGCGCCGGTCTTCCTACGATGTGGGCGGTCGCCCCCTTGTCCCGCGAAACGCCACTCGCAGCGGCCCCGGCGGCTGTCTTCTGGTTCCTTCTCTCCAGCATCTTGAGGGCGAGATCCTCGATGATCGCTTTCGCGAAAACGTTGTAGTAGATACGCTCTCGAACCTTCAGGCCCGCGGATTTCGCGATCTCATCGAAGTGCTCGTGCGACTGGATCGCGTTGATATGGTCGCTTTTCCGCATCGCTTCCTTGTCGGAATCGACGAGGCCCATCCGGCCGAGACGCTTCGCGAATGTGTTCACGCCGCGCTGGAACGAGGCGATCTTCGAAGACTCCATGGCGTGGGTATAGACGAAGATCCGACCGTCCCGAGACACCGCTCTTCGGGCTTCCAGCAGCACTTCACGAACCCCTCCCTCATCGAGATGTTCGAGGACATCGAGCGAATAAGCCCGGGACGCCGCTCCGTTGCGCAGGGGCAGGCGTCTCAGATCGCCCAACACGAGATTGACCGACCGAATCGCCGACTTCAGAAAGAAGGGCGCCATGTCGATGCCGCAGATCGAGGCGCCCTCGTTTGCGAAGTAAGTGGCGAACTTGCCGGCACCACTGCCGAGGTCGAGAACAGAGTCTCCACGTTTCAGGCCCAGCATCCGCGAAACCATCCGCGCCTTGACGCCTGCCGAGAGGACCGGCTCGCCCTCCCGCACCGCGAGCCGCTCCTGAAATTCCTCGTCCGCGTAATGGGAGACGCGTCCGACATCCGTGCCCGGCAGGAGGTCGACGTAATCCCGCGAGGGTCCGAACTGATAACGGGTGAGACAGCAGGAACAGTAGAAACCTTCACCCCGATGTTCGAGCGCGCGTTTGTTCGGCCCCCCGCAGGCGCACGAAACCCGCGAAGCATAGGAACTGAGGCAGACGTCATGACCGCCGGTCTTGACCCCGCATTTCTCGCAACCCGCTTTGTCCAGGCACACCGGACAGGCGAACTGCTTCATCCAGTCTTCGTGGATCATCTGGCGCCTCGAACCAGCGCCTCGGGATCGGTGAAGTAGAGATTCGCCGTGTTCAGGATTCGTTGCGGAACCTCGGTCACCTGGCGGACGGCCACACCCGGCCAGTCGAGCCGTTGACGATCCATGAGTCTCAAACCAAATTGCACCATGAGAGACACATTCCACCAGATTGCGAGAGCGACGACGAGTTTCTGAATTCGGGGGGTGAGAGTCATCAGACCGAACGCGAAACCAAAAACAAAGAGAAAGGTTGAGTCCACGAACCGGCGCGAGCCGAAGGCCCCGGCCTGATGCCAGGAAAGGACGGATCCGTTGATGTAGATCTGAGCGAGCGCCGCCAAAAGGACGAAGAGCCCGACGGCACCCAGCCGGGAAAGCGCTCGAAGCAGGCCGAGCAGTGCGACGATCAGGAGCGGCGTCCACAAAAGCAAGCCATGACCCGGATCCACCAGGACATCGAAGAAGTGGGGCGATCCGAAGTCCATCTTCCTCTGGACGAGCTGCGTGGGCCCCCACGAACCGTTGAGGGCCTGGTAGGCGAGAAGCTGGGGCGAGAAGACGATGCCGGCCGCTCCGATGACCGAAGCGCCACGTTCGAGCGATTGCTTGACCTCGCCCTTGATGAGCCGAAAACCGAGATCGAGAGCGGGAGCAATCAGAAACAGCGCGGCCTGTTCGCGGATCAGCATGGCGAGGCCGCCAACCAGGCCCATCAGAACCCAATCGAAAATGCGGTCCTTCTCCCTCGCACGCAGCCACAGAAAGAAGAGGAGCGAGACCGCGAAGATCGAAGGCGCGTGGGCGAAGGCAGGGGCTACGGTCATGTAATAGAGCGCCGGCGTCCCGAACCAGACAGCCAGGATCGAGGTCAGGGCCAGGCCTTCGGTCACGCCCAGGAACCGCTTGAGCGCCCGAAACGCGAAGAGGAAACCGGCGATTGCGAGAAGGGCCGAACCGTAGGCCACCGCACCCGTGTAGGCGGGCGAGAAACCGTCCGCGGGGCCGCGCAGAACGCCGTTCCTGACCAAAACATGGGCGGCGAGATAGAAAGGCGACCACACCAAAGCCGAGCCGATCGGCGCGAAGTTGATGGGCCGGTTCGTTTTGGGTTCACGCCGATCCAGGAAAGTCTCCTTGAAAGCCCGCAGGCCTTGCGGATTCGCCTGGTAGAAGTGCTCGTACTCATTGGTGAAGTTGAGATCGCGATCGAACACCGCGGAGCGCAGGTGAGAGAAGTACTCGATCTCGTCCGCGCCCCGGATCTTCGTGGAGACGAGAGCCAGGGTCAAAACACTCGCGACGAGGAACGAGACGGCCGTTTCCCGTTTCATGCCAAAGCTCCCAGGAAGTCTTCGATTCGCTCGGCCCGCCGGGCCCACGAATAGTGGGATGCTTTCTCGAAGGCGGCGCGGGCGAGAACCATTTGCAGCGATCGATCGGAGAGCACGCGGTCGAGGGCGCTGGCCCAGGCCTCCACATTTCCGGGTGGCACCACCAGTCCGGTTCTGCCGTCTTCAACGATCTCCCGGGATGCGTCGGTGTCTGAGATCAGCAGCGGCCTTCCCGCTGCCATCGCTTCGAAAGCCTTGAGTGGCGACGTGTGGTCGGACGTCATGGCGCTTTTCAGAAAAGGTGCGGTCACCACGGTCGCTCGCGCGAGCTCAGCGGCCACGTCTTTTTGGGGCAACGAACCGAGGAACCGGACGCGGTCTCCCAGGTTCAAGGTCCGGGCGAGGTTCTGGACGCGCTCGAAGTCGCCCTCGCCCTTGAGGCCGCCCACGATAACCAGTTCGCCAGTGGTTAGCCTGGCGAAGGCCCGGACCAGAACGTCCACACCCTTCCAGGGATAGAGCTGCCCCGCGTAGAGCACGCGATGCTCGTCTGGGGGTGGCGTGAACATGCGGTCCTTTGGGACATCGCAACCGTTCGGCACCACCGCCGTCCGCGGCCTAAGGCCGAAGAGCCGCTCGAACGTGGTGAGAATGCCTTGCGTCGTCGCGATGAAGCCTCGGGCTCCCGTCCATACCCGGCGTTCGCGGTTCTCGATCCTCCGCCGTTTCGCAGGTCTCGGGGCGTCCTTGAGACCGTAGAGATGGTGACGCTCGTCGTACATCACGGCTTCCACCGCGTGGGCCTCGTAGCTGAGTCGGTCGCAGCCGAGGCGCAGCAGAAGATCGGCGAGCTGAAGGTCCCGGGTCAGGATGAAAGCACCCTCGTGCGAAGAGCGCCTGGCCCGAAGGAGTCCCTGGGACAGATACCGCAGCCGGGGGATAAAGGAAGCATGAGGCACGTGTCCGACATTCAGCCGGTCGATGTGAAGTCGCGGTGTCGGGTCGAGGCCGAACTCGGCCAGGATCTCCTCGGTCGATCTCGAGTCGGAGTGGCGGACCACCAGACGGACAGTGCACCCGCGCGCGGCCAGAGCGTGCGCGGTCTTCACCACCTGGATGCCGTTTGCCCGGGGTGAAGGAAAGCGGATATCCGAAAACACAACGAGGGCGGGCCGTGAAGTCACGGCTTCTCCAGAACACATTCGATCTGAGACACCATGACATCGCCCACCACCGGAATCTCCAGAAGGAAGGGTCGCATGAACTGCGGTATGACCCGTTTGAAAAAGCCGCTCAGGTAACGCTGTTCCGAGATCAGCCGGAAAGGTGAGCGTGAGATCCACGACGACATCCCGCGGAGAGTCACCGGGGTGAGCAGATCGTCTTCCTTCTCGCGGCCGGATTCGGCGAGTTTCACGAAGGTGTTGGCGCTCGACTGCTCCTTGAGCAACCAGGGCGCCTTGGCCGCGAGGAAGACGAACACACGGAACGCGAGCTTCCGGCCCAGGACAAGGTGAATTGGAAACGGAACGCGCAGTCTGGGCAGATGGGCGCCGGCCAGAGAGAGAGTCGGCGCCGTCGAAAGGTAGAAGCGCCCCCCAGGTTTCAACACCCGGGCGCATTCGCCGATATACGTCTGTGCCGATTCCAGGTGCTCGATCACCGAGTGCGACAGGACGACATCGAAGGACTCGTTGGCGTAAGGAAGCCTCAGGCCATCGCCCTGGGTGAAGGCCACGTTCCTGATGCCCTTCTCGCGAGCGAGTTTTATTCCCGCGTCCGAGAATCTTGGGGAGAGATCAAGACCCACCGCGAAGGACACCTCCTCGGCGATCGAGAGAGCGGTCCCTCCGCTTCCGCAGCCCGCGTCCAGAACCCGGCCCACAAGCTTCACGCCCGACCGCTCGACCGACTGAATCACCTTCGAACCGCGGAGGTACTCGAAAACGGCGTAGTCGTACTCGCTGCGGAAGCGGATGTCACCCGCGGCACGAATGGCGTCGTTGTCGATCCGTCTCATCGCAGGGCTTCTTCGTATATCTGGCAATAGCGATCGACGAGCTCTCGAAGAGAGAAGCGCTCGTCGATAAGCCTTGATGTTCCTTCGCTGACTCTGCGATTTTCCAGCAACGAGGCGAAAAGGCCGTCGGCCAGAGCTTGAGGAGACTCGCGCGGGACAATCCGCAGGTCGTCCGGAAACATCAGGCCGAGCTCGATTCCGCCCGGATTGTCGGTTGAGACCACGCGCGTCCCGCAGGCCAGAGCTTCAAGGACGACGGTGGGGGTGGCCTCGAGTCGAGACGACAAGACGAACAGGTCGGCCGCCCCGTGGAGCTTCGCGATCTCGTGGTGGGGCACCAGGCCCAGGAAGCGCACGCGATTCGAAAGGCCGAGTTCGTGGGCGAGCTGTTCCAGCGAGTCGCGCTCCTCTCCGGAGCCGGCGATGACGAGTCTTGCTTTGACCGCGGATGGGTCGAGGAGGGCGAACGCGCGCAGGAGGGTCGGGTGATCGGCGAGAGGGTGCAGACGCTTTATGTTCAGGAGCAGCGATTCGCCGGAACTCACCAAAGGCGCGCGCACGGCTTCCCGCTCCGCCTTAGGGAGAGGCCTGAACATCGGGTCCACCGCCGGGTAAACGACGGAAGCCTCGCGGACCTGCAGCTTCAGCTCGCGGGCGCGGGCGAGGAGGGCGGCGCTGTAAAACGTCACGTGCCGGGCGTTTTCGTTCAGCCTCCGAAACGCGCGGTTCCGGCCGTCGTGGTGCCAGATCTCCGTGCCGTAGTGGGTGAGGACGTATGGTTTCTTCCGGCCGGAGGCCAACCGTGCGGCCACCTGGTTCATCCACGTGTTCGAGTGCACGTGGACCAGGTCCGCCGCCTTGATCAAGGGAAGAGCCTTTCGCCTGGTCTCCATTGCTTCGAGAAGTTGAGGAATGCGGGTGACCCGGAGAACGGTCCGGCGCTTTACGTACGCGGTGCGTTCGCGCTCGGGGTCGGCGGTCCTGAAGGTTAGGAAGGAAACCGCGTGCCCGCGCTTTTCGAGCTCCAGGCCGAGGACGTGGGGAAGGAGAGCATTCGCCGCCTGATACGGCGGCAGATGTGGCGTCACCATGAGGACTTTCAAGGGCGTCGTCCTGCTAAACGCTGGCCGCGGGGTGGACTAGGTGCAGAGCGTCGGCGCATTCGCGATAGGTGACGCCCCGGGCCTCGAGGCGCTTCATGACGTGCTCGAACACACGCTCCAGCCTCTCGAAGAAACGGTCCACGTCCCCTTCATCCTTGTTGTAGGGAGACGCGCCGGGCACGAGCTCGCTTGAGTGAAAGAGCATGTTGAGCGTCGGCACACCTCGCGCCACGAGCCCGCTCGCGAGTGCTTTTGCGTCCTCAACACTTGAGTACGAAGGCCGCAGCCAGACTGCCCTCAGCCCCAGTCGTTTCAGGTAACCGCGCCAGGGAATCGCAGGCAGCGATGTGAAGCGTCGCTCCAGAGCCTTCGGAAGAGCTGGAGAGGTGGCCGCGGACACAGGAATTTCCAGAACGCTTGACCCGCCTTCCTTCCGCACATCTGCGTGGTTTGGCCAGTAGGGCGAAACGGGAGCGCCCGCGAACGAGGGTCCGCCTTTGCGTGTTTCGTTGAAGAGCGGATCGACGCTGGTGTCGACCCGGTAGCCAAGCTTCTCGAGAATCCTGAGAGACCGGGTGTCGAAGCCGTGCCGCCCCGCGCGATAACTCACGGGCCGGACGCCCACCGAGGACTCAATGGCGGCGGTGAGTTCGGTGAGCTGGGTCTCAAGGAGTGAATCGTCCAGCTGGCATGGATATCGACCCACCAGATCCTCTTCTCGATACGGCGGCGAACTCCAGGGATGCAGATGCGCCCCGATCTCGCACCTACCTGAGGCGAGAAGGTGACGCAGGATCGACCGGGAGGGCTCTCTTGTCGCCATCTCATGAGTGACGAGGTACGAAGGCCGAACGGCGTAGGCGTCGCAGAGCGCCTGCAGACGATGAAGGGCCCGCGCGTTCTCGACCGACAGCCTCTTGCGGCCCTCGAAAGACCACTGATCGTCGGCTTCCGTGTCGACGCCCACCATAAAGAAAGGCTTGCCACTCATGCGCGGTCCAAGTCTCCATCGCCGATGAACAGATTCCAATTCGCGAGGTCCGAAAGCACCGTCTTTTGACCTCCCCTCCCGTCGGGCGTGTCCCGGTAAGCCACGCAGTACTGAACGGCCGTGGTTCCCGCCCTGAAGCCGTGACGCTTGAGCGTCCGGCCCAGCCGAGCATTGAAGCAGTAAACCTCGGCGCGGACGAGCCGTTTTGTAGAAAAGTCCGCGAGGGCTGCGGCGAGAAGGGCATCCTGGGTGGCGAGATCAGTGGTGTCGCAGAAGAGGTCGGCGATGACGCCGCGCCTGAATTCCGGCTCGCCTTCCTCGCGCACCACCGCGTAGCCCGAAAGCGCCCCAGCCGTTCTGGCCTCCAGGACGCGATAATCGCGAAACGGGCAGGCCGAGTACTTCCAGCGCAGATACCGGGCGTCGCGGCGGACGCACGTAGCGTACGACGAGCGGGCCCGCAGCCAAAGGTCGTCGTATTCGTCGCTGAAGGTTTCGGCCGGCTGGACATCGACATCAAGCGCCCGCGCCGGGCTGGGCGAAAACAAAGCCAGGCCAAGGCTCAGGAGGGGCCCGACCACAGCGCCAGCGCTGGTCCCCCACTTTTTACCCGCGACCGCCTTCGCATCCAGGATCTTCACGAACGAGGGCACGGGTCCGACGTCAGTGAAGAGCTTCTTGAAGAGCGGGTATGAGGAGGGTGTAAGTCCCAGTGCCAAAGCCACATCGACCTCGTCGGCCCAGCGGTTCGACAGGGCGATTCCGATCCCCCGACCCTGCGCACTCTTGCGAACGAAGTAGTCGTTTCCGGCCGAGGCCCGAACCTCCCGGTCGCCCCACCACATCGGGAAGGGCATCGTCGCCATCTGGCCTAGGAGAGTGTCGCCTTCCCGGGCCATCCAGATCACGGGACCGTCCTCTGCCGTGTTCGGGTTCTCGAAGTACTGCCATTCGTACCGGCGGCGACTTCGTTCGAGGTTCCCATCCCCGAAGACCTCGGCGTAGAGGGCGAAAAGCTCCGGGTCGTGCTCGGGGCGCCGGCGGACAATCTCAAGGCTCGTCATGCTTCGGTTGGCAGGGAGAGTAGCCTAAGAGCCGGGCCCATACCGGTCGTTCGACCTAAGTTTCGGCGACTCAAGTTTCAGCGCTCGGGCCGAAAAATTGCTTTTGGGAGGGGTGCGCAGCGTTTGCTGCGTCCCCTCCCGAAGCGTCCTCTTTGGAGGAGGTTCCCGACTTTACGGGAGCAGAGTTGGTTTGGAGGGTTATTTTGGAGGGTATTACGTCTTCTGCAGGATTAGACGAGCAACAGCTGTGCCATGGTTGTAAGGATTCTCACGAAATCTTTTTTTCGTGACTTGTCTCACCAGATTTTGGAAGGGTGGCGCGTCTTATGTATTGAACACCTGTGAAGAACCGGAAAAAGCTTGTGTTTTTCTTCGCCGACCAGGGTCCGGAGCGTGGATTGACGGACACGCACTGTCCCCCGACCTGTGTTGTCTTGTACACTCGCGCGCTTTGGAACGTTCTCAACGAGGTTACCTGAAATGAAGAAGAACAAATTCGGCGTTTTGCTTGTCCTGGCCGCGGCGGGCGCTCTCGTAGCTGGCGCGACGCCTGCCGACATCAAGACCACCCAGGCGATCGCCAAGGCCGAGGAGCAGTTCGCCAAAGGCAAGCCGGACGAAGCCATCAAGTCGATGGTCAAACTCGCCACCGGAACGCCTTCGGTCGAGGCCTACCTCGCCCTGGCCCATCTTCAGGAACGAAACGGCAACGTAGACGAGGCGGCGGCGAGCGTCGCCAAGGCTGTGGACATCTCAGCGTCTACGACTCCGGCGCTTCGGGCCCAGGCACTCGCGGCCTCCGCCCACATGTCCTTGAGGGCCGGCACGGGCAAGGCAGCGCTGGATTTCGCGACGAAGGCAGTTGCAGCCGAGAAGAATGCGCACTCCCTCGGAACACTTGCTTCCGCACAGGCCCGCGTCGGTAACGCCGCGGCGGCGCACGCCGCCGCTGACGCCGCAGTGGCCACGGGTGCGACCAGCTCCGTGGCCCACGGCGGGAAGGGTGACGCGTTCACGGCTTCCGGGCAGACGGCCGAGGCCGTTGTTGCCTATCGCAAAGCGGTGGAGCTTGACCCCAAGAACACGGCCTATCAGGTCGGGCTCGCCTACGCGCTGGTGGCCTCCAACAAGGCGGTGGAGGCGAAGGCAGTGGCGCTCAAAGCGACTGAGCAAGACAAGAACTCCGGCGCTGCGTTTGCGGCGCTCGGCTACGCGATCTCCGCCGAGAAGAACTTCAACGGAGCCGATGCCTCCTGGAACGACGCCATCGCCCAGGCCCAGCAGGGAGCGTTCCTTGCTCCCAAGGATCCCCAGGTTCAGGTGGTCGTGGCGAAACTCTTCGAGGCCCGCGGCAACTACGATCAGGCCCAGGTTGCTTACCAGAACGCTCTGAACGCGGATCCTGGCTTCACCGTCGCGAAGACCGCCATCATCAGGACCAAATTTCTTCGTGGCGATGTCGACGGCGCGCTCAAGGACGCGGCTGAGCTGGTGAAAGCGAATCCGGAGAGCCCGGAAGCGAACAAGATGTACGGAGAGTTCCTCGCCCGCAAAGGCCAGTACAAGGAAGCCATCCCTCCGCTCGAGAAGGCGACGGCGGCTATGCCCAGGTCAGGCGAAGCGTTCGCTATCCTCGCCCACTCGTACCACATGACCCGCTCGTTCGAAGACGGCAAGGACGCCTACGCCAAGGCGGTTGAGCTGAATCCGACCAACAACGACATCAAGTCCAACTACGGCCTGCTCCTCGGCATGAGCGGCGATCCCGAAAAGGGCGCTCAGGTTCTGGGCGCGCTGACCGCTCAGCCGGGATACAAGAACGCGGCGGGTTTTGCCAACTACGGCTGGGTTCTCTCGCGCCTGAAGCCGCCCAAGGCGGCTGAGGCGATCGGCGCCTATAGGAAGGCGATCGAAATCGAACCCACGAACGCGGGCCTTCACTACGGTCTGGGCTGGGCGCACTTCTACGCCGGGGCCTACCCTGCGGCCATTGCCGAATTCGACAAGGCGGGCTTGATGGACAAGGCGCTCTTTGCCGAAACCCGCTCGGGGATGGCCCGCAGCCAGTACTTCATAGCGGTGGATGCCAACAAGAACAGCCCCGATTTCGCCAGGACCAAGGAGGCGATCGCCTCGGCCGAGGCAGCAGGCCGGCCGGATATCTGGGCGACCAACGCGGTGGCGCGATACGAGAAAGCGATCGCCGAAGGCAAAGTGGCTGAGGCTGCTGCGGCAGCGAGAGCGGCGGCCAGCGAGGCGGCTGAAGACGCCGTGGACGTCGGCAAACTGTCACGCCAGCTTCAGCGGGGTTCGATTCAGCAGCGGGTCGATGCGGCGAACGCTCTGGCCGCGGCCGGGGCTGATGCCGCCGAAGTCCTTGGCTACGCCGTGGAAACCGACTCGGTGGTGGTGGTGCGTCAGGCTGCCGTTAATGCCCTTCGTCGTATGGGAACGGCGGCCAAGAAGGCCCTGCCGGCGCTTCGCCGGTATGCGAACACGCAAGCGATCGCGAATCCCACGGCCGGTCCCGACGAAGTCAGAGTGGAGATGATGGAGTCCGACATGCGCGGGGTCATTCGCGACATCATTCGAAAACTCAGCTAGGAAACCCAGGCGCCGCCCTCTTCGACCTCTACGACCGGACTCGTTCGATCAGCCAGTACGACAGCGCCGCGACCAAAGCGGAGGCCGGGATCGTCAGAACCCAGGCCCACACGATGTTGCCGGCCAGACCCCACCGGACGGCGGAGATGCGTTTCGTCGCTCCCACACCCATGATGGCGCCTGCGATGGTGTGGGTCGTGGATACCGGAATGCCCGCGAACGTCGCCATCCCGATCGACACGGCGCCCGCCGTCTCCGCGGAGAAGCCTCCCAAGGGCTGGAGTTTTGTGATCTTCGAGCCCATCGTCTTCACGATGCGCCAGCCGCCGAACATCGTGCCGAGGCCAATGGCCGCGTGGGCCGCGAACGCGACCCAGTACGGCACGAAGAACTCCTTCTGATGGCCCGACGCGACGAGCAAACCGGCGATGATGCCCATGGTCTTCTGCGCGTCGTTGCCCCCGTGATTGAGGGAGAAGAACGCGGCCGAGACCAACTGGAGGCGGCGGAAGAGCTTGTCGACGCGGTAGGGGTGCCACTTCCTGAAGATCCAGGTCACGCTCACCATCAGGGTGAAGCCGAGCAGCGCCCCGATGAGCGGAGAGAGGACGATGAACATCAGAGTCTTCGTCCATCCCTCCGCGATGATGGCGCCAATGCCGCCACGCGCCATCGCGGCGCCCGCGTACCCCCCGATCAGGGCATGGGACGACGACACGGGAATCCCGTAGTACCAGGTGATGAGGTTCCAGAAGATCGCGCCGATCAGGCCGCCGAGCACGACGTCGGTGGTGACCACATTCAGGTCGATCATTCCCTTGCCTAGGGTCTTGGCCACGCCGAGACCGAAAACGAAAAGAGCCGCAAAGTTGAAAAACGCGGCCCACAGCACGGCGGCTTTCGGCGACATGACCCGGGTGGAAACGACGGTCGCGATGGAGTTCGCCGCGTCGTGAAAACCGTTGAGAAAGTCGAAGACAAGGGCCATCAGAACGATGAACCCGACGAAGGAAAAGGCTAAGTCCATGCTGGATCCGAGGGTTCTCTCACGGGCGGGCGGCTCAGGCGTTCTTGATCACAACGTTGCCGATCGCGTGGGTGTACTCCTTGCACGCGTCGCAAGCGCTCTCCAGGCTCTCGTACACTTCCTTCCACTTCATGATTTCGATGGGATTCCCGCCCGTCTTGAAGAGCTCTCCGATGACCCCGGTGTAGAGCGTGTCCGCCTGGTTCTCCAGTTCCGAGATGCGGACCGTGCCCGCCCCGATCTTCTGTTCGTCCGAAAGATTCCAGATGAGCGAGGTGATCCGATCGATCTCGTCCGCCATCTCTTTCAGAATGAAGGCGAACTGTCGCAGAGCGGCCGGCGATTCGCCCAGTTCGAAGACCACAAACGACTGGGCCACACCCTCGACGAAGTCGAGGATGTCGTCGAGGTGCGTTGCGATCTCGCGGAGGTCGTCGCGGTCGAACGGCGTGATGAAGGTTGAATTGAGAGCGAGGAAGATCTGCTTGGTGATCGCATCTCCCTCATGCTCGATGGCTTTCAGTTCCACCGCGCGAACCCGGCGATCCTCGAGCGACGTGCTGGTGGCGATGCTTTCAAACACACGCATGGCCTTGACCAGGTTCTTGGTGTCCTGAGAGAGAAGTTCGTGGAAACGCTCCTCCTTGGGCATCAGGAGGCGAACAAAGGAGTCGATTTTCACTGGAGAGACCTCGGGAAAGAGCAAGGGCGAAACGGCTCGGATGGGCTCGGCCTCAAATGCCCGGGTGTGACTTTCCCGCGACATTCGTGTGACGAGCATATCAGGCGATTTTCGGGCCCTCGCCGGCGCTCGGCGGTCGCGCCGGCAGCCTCACTTCGAAAGTCGATCCCTGGTCCGTGGCGCTCGCCACTCTGACCGAGGCGCCCATGCTCTCGGCCAGGTGCTTCACGATGGAAAGGCCGAGACCGGTTCCGCCAAGCTCGCGACTGCGCGCGGTGTCGACGCGATAGAACCGCTCGAACAGACGGGGCAAATGCTCCGCGCTGATTCCGGGGCCCGTGTCTTCGACCGAGACGCGCGCGCCCTCTCCTTCCGCAGTGAGGCGCACGGTCACGCGTCCGCCGTCGGGCGTGTACTTGAGAGCGTTGTCGACCAGATGCTCGAGGATGCGTCGCAGCCGGTCTCCGTCGCTCAAGACCCGCGGTGTGGGGGCCATGATGGATTGGAGCGCGATCGATTTGCGCGCGGCGATCTTGGAGAATGATGCAACCACGTCCGTCGCCACCGGGGAGCAGTCGAGGGGTTCAAGGGTTGGGGGCTGGGCTCCCGATTCGAGGCGCGACAATTCGAGCAGGTCGTCGACCAGAGACGCCATGCGATCGGCGTTGGCCCGAATCCGCGCCAGAAATCGTTTCGCGGTTTCCGTCGCTTCGAGACCGCCGTCTTCGAGCGCTTCCACAAAGCCGCGAATGGACGTGAGAGGCGTTCGAAGCTCGTGCGAGGCGTTCGCCACGAAGTCCCGGCGAATGCGGTCGAGCCGTCTCCGCTCACTCACGTCGTTGAACGTGATCACCGCGCCATGGGCCTCGCCCGGGGAAGCGGGGAAGGGAACCCCCACCAGCACGAACGACCGGCCACTACCGGCCAGATCGATCTCCGCGGTTCGCCGTTCTCCGGAGGTGAGAACCTGATCGATGAGTGCGCCGATCTCCGCCTGGCGGAATACCTCGAGGTAATGGGTCCCGGTGGATCCGCCGAGATCGTGGGAGCGGGACAGGGCGTCGTTGGCCAGAAGCACAATGCCGCGATGGTCGACCGCAAGCAAGCCATCTTCCATCGCGGACAGAACCGCGGAGAACCGAGCCCGTTCCCGCTTGGCGGAGGCGAACTGCTCCTGAATTCCGGACGCCGCCTGGTTCAATACGCGCGCCAGCTGGCCAAACTCGTCGTCGCGGTCTTCGTGAATCCGCCTCCCCAGATCGCCCCCCGCCAGGGCCTGAGCGCCTTCGAGGATTCGCGACATCGGTTCGGCGAGAGGACGTGAAAGCCACCAGGCCAGACCGCTGGCCAGAGCCAGGACGGCCAGCAGCGCAACCCCCAAAGACCGCTGCAACTGGTAAGCGCGCATCTCAATGCGCGCCAGCGACAAGGAGGCGCGCGCCACACCCAGCAGGCGGCCGTCGTGACGGATGTGGACCGCTACATACATCTGTCTCTCCCGAGCCGTGCTTGAGAAACGTTCGTCCGTCCCTTCTCCGAGAGAGAGGGCCTCGCGCACTTCGGGCCGGCCCGCGTGGTTCTCTATCGCCCTCAGGGCCTCGCCCGACGCGGTCGTGTCGCCCACCACGGTTCCGTCGATCGACATGACGGTCAGGCGCGTCTCCGTCGATCGGCCGGAACGATCGACCAGTTCATCCACCCAAGTCCCGGGGCCCTGAACGCTCCAGGGGGCGGCCAGCGCCTCCGCGAGAATGCGCACTTCGGCGCGCAGCCTCTCGCGGGTTTCCTCGCGGGTGTCGGCGTTGAGAGCCCGGCCCTGCACCAGCAGGACGACCACCAGAGCGACCGCGCTGGTAAGGATCCCGGCCAGGGCCAGGCGCCGACGGAAGCTGTTCATGATCGTCTACCGTCCCCGTTCATTCCTGCTCGCCCGCGTCGGCCAGGCGGTAACCGATCGGCTTCACCGAGGCGATCCGGGTGGCTATGGCGGGCAGTTTTTCCCGCAACCGCCGAATGTGGACATCGATCGTCCGCATCCCTTCGATGTAGCTGTAGCCCCAGAGATCCTCGAGGAGCCGATCCCGCGACAACACGCGACCCTTGGCGTCCGCGAGCGCTATCAGAAGCGCAAACTCCTTCGCGGTGAGATGGACCGTCTTTCCGTTCTCGGTCACGGTGTGACGCGATCGGTCCACCTGAACCGGGCCGATCGCCAGGGCATCGTCGGTGGCATCGTTCCGGTCGATGCGTCGCAGGATCGCTTTCACCCGCGCGGCGAATTCCTTGGGCGAGAAGGGCTTCACGATGTAGTCGTCGGCCCCGATTTCCAGGCCGACGATACGGTCGGTCTCCTCGCTTCGCGCGGTCACAATGACCACGGGAAGATTCTTGAGCTTCGGGGTGGCCCGGATCTGGGTGAGGACGGTAAGGCCGTCTTTTCCGGGCAACTGGA
>JANLWV010000401.1:0-2848 GCA_031364765.1 Vicinamibacteria bacterium | reverse complement strand
CCAAACGACGCCCATCGCCCCGGACCCGAGGTGGCTGATCCCTTCATATTTGCCAAACGTTTTCTTTGCCGTTTCGGTCAAGGCTTCCTCAACGATCTTTTGAGCATAACATCGTGTCGCGGCCGGAAATGGCTGATTCCTCGGGGTCTTTCTCTAAAATCGGGCTCTCGCTGGGGCGGGACCGACCTGTTTAGGGAAGCAACGCCTTTGTGATCCGGGCGATGAGGCCATCGCTATCGGCCTCCTTTTCGATGCCCTGGGTCAGAACGACGAGCACGCACGGATTCGCTCCGTAGATGATCGCGGCGTCGTGGTGCACCTTCGTGATCGTGCCCGTCTTGTGCGCCACCTTGGCGCCCGGAGGCAGTCCCTTCGGAATGCCGTCGTTGAACTTCTGCGCGGCCAGAACCTCCACCATCCGGCCGCTGGCCGTCTTGGACACCGCCTGCCCGTGGGCGATGGCGTTCAGGACCACCAGGAGACTGCGGGCCGTGGTTTCGTTGATGATGCCCTGGTCGAACGCCTTCTGGTCTTCAACGCCCCGACGAACTTCGAGTCCATAAGCACCCATCGCTTCCACCGTGGCTCGCACATTTTCGACCCCGAGGCGGTCGATCAGAAGATTGGCGGCGAAATTGGAAGAGACGGTGATCATCTGAACGTTGAGCGCTTCGAGGGTCATCGACTTGCCGACGTTCCGGTAGACCGTATCGTCCGAATCGTCTCGGAAGTTCATGGAGTAAGAAGAACCGTCCACCACGCTCTTGAACTCGTTCCGGATGGTGATCTCGTCCGATAGGCTCAGAAGTTTCTGGGCTTCTTGTCGAAAAAGCTCCACCATCACCGGCACCTTCATGGTGCTGGCGGCGTGAAAAACCCTATCGGCCTCGTGCATCCACTCCTCCCTCCCGTCAAGGGTCCGATAGGCGACGGAGACATGGGCTCCGCTCGCTCCGATGAGCGCCTCCGCCGCGAGCCGTCTTGCCGAGAAAGGCCGGGGGCCGGGCTTGGGTTCTGGCGGCGTCTGAACGGAAGTTTGAGCGGTCGCACCGAGAGTCATGGCGAAAACCGAAGCAAGAATGCGAGTCACCGGCTTGACCCTAACTCCACAAGGGGACGGAGCCGAAACAGCGTCGCGACCCATTCGCCCTCGGGACGCTGAAAAACTTCGACCCGCTCCACCATCGCACCCTGAACCAGCGACTGGAAGTCGAGGTCCAACGGTCTCGGCCCGAGGATCGCGAACACCTGAGAGGTTCTCATCTCCTGAATCATCGAGGACCGGAAGTCCACCGATCCGAAATCGCCTTCCACCAGGCGGACGGCAGGATGACGAGCGAGCAGGATGGGAAGACTCGTAGGAACGGTTCTGGTTCCACCCATATCGAGGAAGGCGGTGATCGGGCCGGTCGCGGCCTCTCGCTTCAGGCGGAGAGAGAGTTCACGAACGCCGTAGCCCGCGGGCCACCCGGTGACGAGCTGAATCCGGTCATCCTTTGGAAAGGGAGCGCTCGCCGGTTCGGAAAGAAGGTGGAGGTCAAAAAAGACGCCGGGGAGAGACACCAGGACGGCAAGGCCAAGAGCGGCCCAAGCGCCTGCGAAAGGCTTGAAGCGGGCGGCGAGAACCTCGATTCCTCCGGAAATCAGGAGCAGAAAGGGGGGGAGGGTGGGCAGGACATATCGAGCCGACCAGGGTTGTGAGAACAAGGCAAAGAGCAGGAAGGGCAAGGCGACCGAGCCGCCGAGCCAGAGGGCGCGGCCATCCCGAAGCAGGATCAACGAAACCGCGGCGAAGAGAAGGGCGGGGGGGGTGAAATAGGAAAGCAACCAACCCCGCATATCCGCGAAAGTCGAAAGAAGGACTGTGCCGGTGAGACGCGGATCCACAACGTGCTGGGCGGCCACCTCTCCGCCGTTTGACGCGAAGAACCACAACAGGGGCGAGACGCAGACGAGACCGATCGCGCAGGAGAGGGCGGCGGCTTGGACGGCTTTTCGTCGGTCCTTCGCCAAGGCGAGTACGCCCAGCGGAACCGTGAGGACAAACAGCAGCGCGGAGACTTTCGACAGGACGGCGAGAGCGATCAGGGCCGACATGAGGCGCCGCGCGTTTCGGCGGCGCGGCGTTTGGACAAGCGCCCAGGTCACAAACATCAGCCCGGTGATCGACGCGCTCAGAAATCCATCCGACAGGGCAAGTCGGTCATAGACGAGAGCAAACGGACTGAGGATGTAGAGACATCCGGCGATCACGCTGGCCCTTTTTCCGAAGAGTCGATGCGAAAGAAGGAGGGTGAACCCAAGGGCGGCGGCGCCGGCCAAGGTGGCGACAAGGCGCGCGGCAAACAAGCGGTCTTCGAACGGCAAGGCAAGCCCGTAGGCCCCGACTGCAAGAAGGCGGCCGGAGCCCATCGGTCTCAGGATCCGGCCTTCGTGGTACAGCCGCTCGGCCCACTGGATGTGAACCGCCTCATCAAGGAATATGGGGAGGACGCTGAGACTCCCGAGACGGGTCAGGAAGTAGAGCGCCAGCAGCAGGCTGATCACTCGGACGGGCGGCCCCACCTCGCGCCGCGACGAGGGATCAGGCGCCTCCGACAATGGCGTCACCGTCGACCCGCCAAAAGCGGGGACTCCTTACTTCTTCCTGGGCGCAGGGGAGGGGGCCGGAGCGGGAGGAAGAATGGTGTCCTTGGGAAGAGGCTTCCGCGGGAAGAGTCCTTCGCGATTCGCCGCGTGATAGACAAGCGAAGCCATCACCGCGGACGCCTGCATCATGTCGTCGCGCTGGATGCGGTCGTAGGTATCGAGGTTAGTGTGGTGAGTCCTCGTGTCGTAGTCCGCCTGA
>JANLWV010000360.1:0-4150 GCA_031364765.1 Vicinamibacteria bacterium | reverse complement strand
CCGCGCTGGCCGCCCGGGTCAAGGCGTATCTGAGGATCGCCAACCCCCATGCCGCCGCCTTCGATATCGTCTTCGGCTGCCCGGGCTGGCTTCAGGGCCTCATCTTGTGCGACGCGATGATCCGCGCCGGCGATATTCGCCGGGCCATGGTGATCGGCGCCGACACCCTCTCCCGGGTGTCCGACCCCCATGACCGCGACAGCCTGATCTACGCGGACGGGGCGGGAGCGGTGATCCTGGAAGGGCGCGAGACGACGGCGCCGGCCGGGCTTCTGGCCCACACCGTGCGGTCGGACACGCTTGATCACTCGACCATGCTGGTGATGGGTCCCTCGTATAACGAGGGAGTTTTTCTCGAGGCGATCTTCCTGAAAATGGAGGGCCGGAAGCTGTACAAGTACGCCCTGCAGACGGTGGCGGGCGCGATCAAGCAGTGTCTCGACAAGGCGGGAGTTCCTATTCTGGAGGTTCGAAAGGTCCTCATCCACCAGGCCAACGGCAAGATGGACGAAGGGATCCTCCAAGCCCTCTATGATCTTTACGGCGCGACACCGCCGAAAGACGTGATGCCGATGACGATCTCGTGGCTCGGCAACAGTTCGGTGGCCACCGTGCCGACCCTTCTGGATCTTCTGACCAAGGGGAAACTCGAAGGTCAGGAAATCAAGAGTGGCGACACCCTCGTCTTCGCCTCGGTGGGAGCGGGGATGCACATCAACGCCGCGGTGTACCGCGTTCCGTAAGCGCGGCGAAAGAAACTCCTAACCTAGGTTCGCCACCGCACAGAGCGAGCCTCAAAGACCGAGTGATCATTGGTCCTCCGAAGCACTACACCAAAGGAATGCTGCCAAATGAAAATCAAAGAACTGGTCGTTGCCACCCTCGTCTTCTCTCTCTCCCTCGGCTCCCTGCCCGCGAACGCTCAGGAGACCGGCGTCGTCGTCGACCGGGCTGCCGTTGAGCAGGCGCTCACTCAGAGGGTGCTCTCGGACGAGGGCGCACGGGACTCCATCCGAACCCTTCTCAGTCGCGACGATGTGAGGGCGATGGCCGGTGGAATGGGCCTGGATGTGCGTCGGGCCTCGAACGCGGTTTCGACCCTGGAGGGCGCCGAGCTGCAGCGAGTGGCCTCTCGCGCGGTCGCCGCGAATGATCTCCTGACCGGCGGCACGACCGTTCAGATCAGCCTCGTTGCCCTGTTGCTGATCATCATCATCATCGTCCTTGTGGCCAAGTAAGAAAGTTGACGTGCCCCCTCGACTCCGCCTTGGGGGTCTGGGAGTTTGAGCCGGCCACATTCGTCAGTGTAAAACGACATGCTACACAGAGTCCAGTTCCTGACAGCGAGCCTCGCGCTCGCGTCGATGGCGATTTTCGCGCAGACCAAACCGTCGATTGGGAAGCGTTGAGCTGACCGATGCCGCCGGCGACGTCGGCCCCATTCAGACCAGCAACAAGACCTACCCTGGGTTCGACGTCGTCAAGCTGTCGATCGTGAGCGACGGGAAACGGATCACGGTCGCCGCCACGCTGAAGTCTCCGCCCGCAGACTTTGCGAGCGATGCGGTCGAACTCTATTTCGACATCGACAATTCGAAGAAGACTGGCGCCGCACTGCTCAGTCCGGAGATCGGGGGCTTCGCCCCGGCCAAGGCACCGCAGACGCCCATCGTGGGAGCGGTCGTTCAGGCCTCGCTCGACTACGACGCGCTGAAGGTCGCTTCGGGTAAGGACGATCCGGCTCGTCGTGCGAGAGTCGGAGGCGGGCACACGTTCTACCGGCGCCCTCCAAAGGCTTCTTTCCTGACGTGTTGCTCACGCGCCGGTCTTGACGCGCTAAGCCGCTTGTTTTACCTACGCTCCCGTGCCGTTCCCGCCTGCCGAGGCCGTTCAACACTCGGCGACAAGGTCTATGGAAACAAGACGCAGGCCGCCGAGATCGGTAGTGTCCTTACCTCGCGGGCTGGGTCACGGCATTCATCTGAAGGGTGACCGCGGTTTGCGCCAACAGCCGGCCGTTCACCGACGCTCCAGTGTTCACGGCGATCATCGTTTTCCCAAGAATGACACCCTCGAAGTGCGCGGTGGTTCCAAGAGTCACGGCACCCGCGACCTGCCAGAAGATGTTCTTGGCCTGTGCGCCGCCAGCCAGAGTCACGCGCGTCGCGTTCGCCTGGTTCAGCGTCCCCGCCACCTGGAAGATCCACACGTCGTCCGGCCCGCCGTTGAGCGTGACATCCGTTGAAATCAGGACACCGGTACCCCACTTGTAGAGGCCTGGAGCGAGGGTCAGCCCGCCAATCTGACCGGCGCCCAGTTCAGTGAAATCGGGTCCCACGCGTCCCGCGGCGTCGTCGTACGCATATTCCATGTCGAGCACAGCCATCCCCAGGGTGCTGGCGGCCGTCACCCTGCAGGGCAGGGGACCCGCCGCGTCGACGGTGTAGATCGTCCCTACCACTTCCCCGCAGGTGAGAAGGAGGGCGGCGCCGGTGATCGGGCTCGTTCCAACATCCCCAACGACCGCGGAGGCATAGACGTCGGTGATTCCGGTTTTGCTCAGAATCACGAACTTTCCGGCTGAGGCGAGGTCGATGGGCCACTGTTGTGCCGACGCTACGCTCGCCGTGGCCAGACCAAGAACCGCCGCACCCACGAGGACCACACTGAACTTCTTCGCAATGTTCACAGATTCGTTTTTCATGTCGAGCTCCCTATTTAGGTTTGTCTTCGCGCGACAAGAGGTTCTTCTCGCGGTCAGATGAAGACTAGGGCCCGACCAGGGTCGTGTCGATCAGCCGCAGGCTGATTCTTTCGTAGGACGCAGCCGGGGAAAACTGTCGGTGTTTGTCCTACGGGGAGACTGAAGGCCGGAGCGCGGTCAAATCACTAGGCCGTTGCGAATCGCGTACTGAACGATCTTGGCGCTATTCCTGACGCCGAGCTTCTCCAGGACTCGAGAGCGATAGGTGCTGATCGTCTTCGCGCTGAGGCAAAGTTCCTTGGCGATTTCCGTAACCGTCTTTCCCGAGGCGATATGGGACATGACTTCATACTCACGGTCGGAAAGGGTCTCGTGCGGCGAGCGCGTTACATCCTTTCTAACTCCGAGGGCCAGTATGTCGGCGAGCGCGGGACTCACGTAGCCCCTCCCGGCGAGGAGCTGGCGGATGGCTTTCCCCAACTCCTCGGGAGCGCTTTCCTTCGTCATGTAGCCTCCGGCACCCGCCTTCAGGACGCGCACGCCAAATTGGTCCTCCGGGTGAGCACTCAGGACCAGAACCGGAAGCTTGGGCCATTCGGCCCTGAGTTCCTTGAGGAGATCCAAGCCGCTTTTCCCCGGCAGAGCGATGTCGAGCAGGGCGATGTCCCACACTTTCTTCCGGAGCTGCTCCATGGCCTGCGTGGCATCGGGGGCCTCTCCAAATGCGGCCCCGGGGAACTCATCGGAAAGCAGCGCCCTCAAGCCACGCCGCACAACCGCGTGGTCATCGACGATGAGGATCCGCATCATAGGGTGGCTTCGTGCAGAGCGCCGGACTCTGCGGGTGCTAGGAGCGGAATCCAGGCGGTCACCGTCGTCCCCTTCCCCGGAACACTCGAGATATTCACCGCTCCGCCCAGAATGCCGGCGCGTTCCCGCATTCCCAGAAGACCAAGGGACTTGGAAAGGGAGGGTGCGGTCTGATCGAAACCCTGGCCGTTATCGCGAATCAGGAGAACCAGGCGGTCACCGTGTTTCTGGAGGACCACCTCGGCTCGCGTGGCCCGGGCGTGACGAGCGACATTGGTCAGAGTCTCCTGGAAGATTCGAAACATCGCGGTGGAAGCGTTCGACGCAACCACTTGCCGGGTGAGCAGCCGGAGTTTGCACTCAATGCCGGATCGGACCTGGAACTCCTGGACCTGCCATTCCACGGCGGCCGCCAGACCCAGATCCAGAACCGCGGGCCTCAGCTCGGTCGAGATTCGGCGAATGGATTGGATCATGCTGTCGGCCAGATGCCGGGTGGAGCGGATCCTTTCGATCGTCTGGCCGTTTCTCTGCGGCAGCCGCGCCGCGAGCCACGCGAGATCCATTTTCACCGCGGTCAACGACTGGCCCAGTTCATCGTGGACTTCTCGGGAGATCCTCGCTCGCTCCTCTTCT
>JANLWV010000346.1:0-4075 GCA_031364765.1 Vicinamibacteria bacterium | reverse complement strand
CACCGGATCGAGATTGCCGGCCTGGAACGACACCACCGCGTGCGATCGCGCGCGATCCGGATGAGTCCAGACCTTCACGCCGTCGATCTTCCGGAGGCCCTCGATGAGAGCGGCGGAGAGCGCAAGGGCCCGCGCTTCGATGGCGCCCCGGCCGATGGTCGCGCGGAAGCGCAGGGCCTCGCCGAACCCCAGAATTGCCGGTTCGTCGCGCTGGCCAAACCCTTCCGATCGAGCCGCGAGTTCGGTAGCGCCGGGATAGGCGCTGATCACGCTCGGCCAGAAACGGCTCTGGACATCTTTGTGGACGTACAGAACACCGGTTTCCTTCGGGCCGCAGGCCCACTTGTGGGCGCTGCCGCTGTAGAAGTCGGGCTGCATCGAGGAGAGGTCCACATCCATCAGGCCAAAGCTCTGCGCGCCGTCCACCAGCGACAGCGTTCCGTTCGCGCGGGCCAGGGCGCACAGCTCGGTCGCCGGGAAGAGATCACCCACGGTGCTGGTGAGATGGGTGAAGCCCAGGACCCGGGTATTCGCCCTCATTCGGTCGCGGACGGTCTTCAGCACCGCCTCCGGTCCCGGATGGGGATGGCTCTGCTCGATCACCTCGACCTGGAACCCGAATCGCTTGGCTTTCTCACGCCAGGCGAGGTGGTTGCTTGGATGGTTGTCCGAGAGGATCAACACCTCGTCCCCGGGTTTGAGGTCGAGACCGTTCGACACCAGGTTGTTCGAGTCGCTGGTGTTGCGCGTGATCAGGATTTCCTTTGGGGAAACCCGCAGATCGTCGGCGAGCAACTGTCGCGTCGTTTCCTTGATCCCGTGCATGCGCGTTCGATTGGCGGGTGAGAGATCGTGGTCGAGGTCGGTCGCGTTGAAAACGGATTCAAGGACGGGCAGGGATGCAGGGCACAGGTTCGCCGCATTGATGTGGGCGACGCCTGCGGGGACGGCAAACTGGGCCCGCACTCTGGCCCAATAGGCTTCGTCTGGCGCCTTGGGCGCAGGAAGTAGTCGCGCGGGTTGGCTGTGGCCTTGGGCCGGTCGCGCCAGCAGGGAGGCCGAACCGCCAAAAGCGAGAAGTCGGGCGAAGGCTCGGCGGCCTTCAAGGTTTGGTTTGCGCTGGGTCAATTGAGTCCCTCACTGAAAAAGTTGAGGCGATGCTACGCCTCGGCGAGCGCCGTGACGAGGCGGGATACTAGAGGGGCAGGGGAGCGGGCACGTAGATCCGGGCCAGGAAAGTGGCCACGATCAGGGCGATCACGGCCATGGCTCCGGCGATTCCGATAACCACCGCGAAGAAAGAATCGGTTTCGGGCTGATCCTCACCCCGAAACTGATAGGCAAAGCCAATCACCCCGAGGGGTGTGAGGAGGCAGGTGAGAACGCAGATCGTGAACACGGCGTAGTGAAGGCTTCTGTTCCATTGGAAGCCGCCGAGGAGCCCCAGACCGGCGGTTACGGAGAAGACGCCCAGGACGGGGAGGACGTAGGCCAGAACACCCAGCTGCGGACCCAGGCTCAAGGGGCCCACGATGAGAGGAACGCCGACCGTGATCGAGGAAACCGCCAGCACACGGGGGGCCAGAAGCGAAGCGGAAGGGTGGGCCGCGGGCGCCCGAAACTCGGCTCTCCGCAAGGGGGGCGGAAGGGGACGCCTCGGCGGTTCAATCGGGGGACCCGCCTGAAGCATGGTCGCGTCAGCTCTCGACAGCGCGACGGTGGACGGCATGTCCTCAGGGAGGAGGCGCACAAACACATCTCCCATCGAAAACACATCCCCCTCCCGGATGATGGCGTCGTCGACCTTCTGGCCAAGGACGTAGACCCCGTTGGAGCTTCCCATGTCGATGAGCTGAAATCCCTCCGGAACGATCCGGACCGAAGCGTGCCGCCTGGAGCATCGCGGGTTCTTGATGACGATGTCGCAGGACGGGTCTCTTCCGAACACGACAAAGTCGCTGTCGGACGAGACCTCCTCTCGATGGCTCGGGTGGCGGATCTCGAATCGCAAGGTTTTGGCATCTTACTGAAGCCGGTTTTCGAAAGGACCTTGCCGACTTAAGTTTGATTTCGGAATATGCTCCGACGATAGGCTCCCACGATGTCTCGTCTCCTCGCTCCCCGACCGCTCAAAGACTCCTCGTCCAGGCCCTGGAGACATTGGGGCTTGCGACCCCTTAGGGGTAGGCGGACACGGTGAGCGGGGCTCCAAAGTGTCCGCGTTGTGGCGCGGCCGTGACGGGCGCCGCCGACGATCTCGGTTTCCTGA
Organism: Vicinamibacteria bacterium; assembly: GCA_031364765.1. GTDB lineage: Bacteria > Acidobacteriota > Vicinamibacteria > Fen-336 > JAGNNV01 > JAGNNV01. The sequence continues at coordinate 1,806 of JANLWV010000346.1, read as the reverse complement.
AATGTGACGGATGCGGGGCTCGCCTGCGCAAGGCGCCGACCATAAAGCTGACGATTCAATCGCCCACCGCGACGTCCACGTCTGCCCCTGTTCCCGCCTCCGCGGCTCCTCCGCCGACCCTCAGCGGCAATCGCGACACCGATTCGACCGATTCGCTGCTCGCCCGGATAGAACGAGTGGATCCTTCGGCCACGCTGCCCCCGGGCGCTCAGAGCGAGCAGGCGCTGAGAGCGGCCGCCCTGGCGTCGCCGGTCGCAGGGGCCACGACGAACGAAGCGATGGACGACCTCCGGCGCACCCTGCAGGCTATTCAGAAGGAACTGGCCGGTCTCAGGCAGAACCACCAGGAACTGGCCAGCGTCGTGGCCAAGATGGAAGGCCCGAAAAAATCCGCCCCCACCATGCCCCCGGGGGCCAGGGCGACCCGAGCGAAGACCCCACCTTCAGGCTTCCGGCCCATGCTCATCGTGGACGACGACGCCGTCATCGCGGAGGAGACGCGAAGGGTCTGCGAGAAGCTCGGCTTTGCCCCTATGGTGGTGAACGCGGTTCGACCAGCACTCGACGCCATGGGCCGTGAACGTCCGGTCCTTCTGATCCTCGAACCCCTTCTGGCCGGCGAGTTGTCGGGAAAAGACCTCGTGAACTATGTCAAATCAACGATGGAGTGGATTGAGATTCCGATTCTGATCCACACCCGCGCGGCCATCGCGAACCATGAGCACGCGCGGACCGACTATGGCGCCGACGACTATGTGATCAAGGGTGACGGGTCGATTGACCTGCTGGCGAAGAAGATCATTCGCCTGACCGCCTGAGTCCTCCGGTGTCCGCCAGAATCCTCATCCTTGCGAGCGCGTCGCCTCGCCGGGCCAGGATCCTCGGGTCGCTGGGTCTTACTTTCGAGGTCCGGCCCGCGGACGTTGATGAGTCGCGGCTTCCCGGCGAGTCTCCGACCGCCGCCGTGAGGCGTCTCGCGAAACGCAAGGCGGCAGGTCCGAGGCGCCGCCCGGGCGACTGCGTGATTGCCGCGGATACGCTCGTGGTCCTTGGCTCGCGGATTCTGGGCAAGCCGAAAAATCGGGCGGAGGCGAGGTCGATGCTCAAGGATCTGTCGGATCGGACCCACACGGTGACCACGGGAGTCGCGGTGGCCTGGGGCCAGCGGGTTGTGACCGCCGTGGACGTCACCGACGTCCAGTTTCGGAAGCTGGATGAAAGCGAGATTGCCCGTTATGTCCGCGCGGGAGAACCGCTTGACAAGGCCGGCGCTTATCACGTCGAGGGTGGGGGCGCTGCGTTCATCAAGGCGATCCACGGCTCGCCCTCGAATGTCGCCGGACTCTCGGTCACCACGGCAAGACGGCTGTTGAAGCGAGCGGGAGTGGCCTTTTAGGAAATCAACGGCCGACGGAAAGCCTCTCGGCCAGGGGTGACGGCAGACCCGCGCTCAGAATTTTGGCCTGGGTCGCCGCGATGTCGTAGCCGACCCGGTGAATTCTCAGGAGTCGCGTTTCGCTGTTGTAGGTGGCGAACGACGACAGGGGACAACGGTCCCGGGGCTGGCCGACGCTGCCCGGGTTGATGAGATACCGCTTCTTCGGGTCGAGCTTCACTCTGAACTCCGGCGGCGTCGCTGGCTGCATCTCGACTTCCGAGCCATCCCATGAGAAGACCACGGGGAAATGAGAATGCCCGATGAAGCATATGGGGAAGTCGGTCGCCAGAAAAGCCCTCCGCGCATCGAGATCGCTGAAGATGTACGCGTCCTCGTCGAGCGGCGATCCATGGGCAATGGCGAAGGCG
>JANLWV010000281.1:0-5417 GCA_031364765.1 Vicinamibacteria bacterium | reverse complement strand
GGAGGCGTTGGCGATCGCGGTCCTTTCCTCGAGTGGGATGAAGACGTCGGTATCGCGGGTCAGGACCACATCCGCCCCGAGCTCGGTCCGGATCAGCTTCTCGAGCCTCAGTACCACGGCGAGCGTGATGTCTTTCTCCTGGGTCCCGCCCTTCCCGATGGCGCCCGGGTCGTGGCCCCCGTGCCCCGCGTCGAGACAGATGCGTCGCGCGCCCAGGCCGAGCTGGCGCGCGAGCGAGTACGTGCCGTCGCGATTCCGGATCGGCGCTCCGGCCGAGATTTCGGTTTTCGAGGGCGCGGCGAGGATGGGAGGAGGGGGAGGGGGGGCAACGATCAGGGCGGGCAAGGGCGTCGGCTGCGATTCCGGCAGCTGGTCGGACTCCGGCGTCGGTTCAGGAAGAACCGGGGCTGGCTGCGTAACCTCGACGCTCTCCATCACCTCCTGCGGGGGCGCGGTGTTGTTCCTGCGTTCTCCAGGCGGCGGCGACGCATCGGGCCTCGGATCCGCCCCGGCGACTCTCACGCCCTTGGGCGCGGCTCCCTTGATGTCGATGACCAGTCTCTCCGGGTTGTCCAGGAAGAAGAGGCCGTGGCCCGAGGCTTCTGCGAAGTCGATGACCACGCGCACCACGTTCTCGCGATTGAGGCCAATTCGAATCTGCTTGAGAAACGCGTTGCCCACCGGGAAGGCTTTACCGATCAGGTTCGGATGAAGCCTCGTTCCAATGAGGTCGACGAAGAGGCGAGGGGGACTCTGAAGGCGATCCTGCCGAATCTCGACCTTGCGGTCGAGATCGATGACCACCCGGGTAGAAGACTCGCCACTCCAGAATCGGACGCCAAAAACCTGAACGGCTCCGCCTGGTTTCCCGAACGGTGCGCCCGCGCGCTTTTCAGAGCCCGTTCCGGCCCGATCACTGGGTCTTGCCGTCTGGGCGACCTTCGAGGACGCGAGCATCCGGCCCAGCGTCTTGGCGCGCTTCCCGTCCGGATAGGCGGCGAGATACTTTTCCGCTGCTTCGCCGGCCTGAAACCGGCGATTCTGTTCCAGCAGTATCTCGTAGGTCGCGAATAGCGCCGGCTCGCCCTGACGGCTTCGCGGATACTCGCTCACGATGAGGGCGTAAGCCTCCAGGGCCTGATCGGCGTAGCGCTTGCTCTTGAAGCGGCTCGCCATCTCTCTCAGCAGGTCGCCGGCCTTCAACAGCGCGTCGTCGCAGTAGGGACTTCGCGGGTACTTGTGGACGAGAACGCGATAAGCGCTCACCACCTTGTCCCACTCGGTCGGCTTGGCTTGCCGCAGGCTGGAGTCGCGAAGAGAGTGGCTGGCCTTTTCGGCCGCTTCATAGAGCGAACGATCGGGTATGGCCTCGGGCGGGGTGGCGGTGGGCCGGGCCTTCACCTTTCGCGCGGATGTTTTTGCGCGGGACTTCGAGGGTTTGGGAGTGGGCGTTGGCGTGGCTTTCGGTTTCACGGCGGACGAATTCTTCTGCGGCGCCCGTCGTTGCGGGGCGGCGAAGACCGGGCCCGGCTCCAACGCCGGCGAGGCCAGGAAGACGGCGGCCAGAAGGGCCGTCACGTGGAGAGGCGCGCGTCTCACGTCTGCCTCGAATCCAGGTCGGCGAAGTAGTTCTTCGGCACCAGGATCTCGCGTGGCCTCGCGCCATCCGCCGGGCCGATGATTCCGTCCTGCTCCATGAGATCGATCAGCCGCCCGGCGCGCGAGAAACCGATGCGGAAGCGCCTCTGCAGCATGCTGGTCGAGGCCTGGCCCTGCTCGACCACCAGTCGGGCGCACTCATCGAACAGATCGTCGCGGTCTTCCGCCCGCGCCTTCTCCGCGGCCGAGGCTTCGGTCCGGCCCACCGTCGTGTCGTACGTGGGCTCACCGGTGGTGCGCAGGAATTCCGTGATCCGGGCGATTTCCTTTTCGGAGACGTACGCGCCGTGCACGCGCACCAGCCTCGAACTCTGGGGCGGAAGGAAGAGCATGTCGCCCCGTCCCAGAAGTTGCTCGGCTCCGCTGGCGTCGAGAATGGTGCGCGAGTCCACCCGGGCGGAGACCCGGAAGGAGAGGCGCGCGGGGAAGTTCGCCTTGATGAGGCCGGTAATGACGTCAACCGACGGACGCTGGGTGGCGAGGATCAGGTGAATGCCGACTGCTCGGGCCATCTGGGCGAGCCGGGTGATCGACTCCTCGACGTCCTTCGAGGAGATCATCATCAGGTCGGCCAGCTCGTCGATCACGATGACGATGTAGTGAAGCGGGGTAAGGCCGGACTCCTCTTCGCCATCGCTCCTTATGATGTTGTTGAACTGCTCGATGTTGCGCACGCCCTCGGCGGCCAGGATGCGCGTGCGCTTGTCCATTTCGCCGACCGCCCACTTCAAGACGTTGGCCGCGAGCTTGGCTTCGGTGACCACCGGAGCCAGGAGGTGAGGGATGCCTTCATAAACGCCGAGCTCGAGCCGCTTCGGATCGATCATGATCAGGCGGCACTCGTCGGGTGTGGTGTGGAAGAGAAGGCTGGCGATGATGCAGTTGAGGCCCACGCTCTTGCCCGTGCCGGTGGCGCCCGCGATGAGCAGGTGGGGCATGGTCGCGAGGTCGGCGATGTAGGTGTCGCCCGCGACATTCTTGCCGAGGCCGAGGAGGAGGCGGGCCGATGAGCGGCGGGCCAGGTCGGAGTCGAGGACCGTGCGCAGGCCGATCAACTCGCGCTCTTCGTTCGGTATCTCGATGCCGACCGTGCCGCGGCCGCCCATGCGATCGACGCGGACGGACTCGGCCTCCAGGGCGAGGGCGAGGTCGTCGGCGAGTGAAACCACCTTCGCGTATTTCACTCCCGCGTCCGGTTTGAACTCGTAGGTCGTGACCACCGGCCCTGGATGAATCTCGACGATGGCCCCGGCCACGCCGAACTCCTTGCACTTCGCTTCCACCAGGCGGGCGCGGTCTGTGAGTCTGGTCCGGTCAAAGCCGGTCGCCGCGACCGGCGGGTCGAGAAGACTGAGCGGGGGCAAGGCGTAGCGCCCGCGCCTGATGGCGGACCTGGCGTCCTGGTCTTGCGGTGAGAGGGGTTCGCGCTTGCGCCGAAGGGCGGCTCGCGATGGAGCCTCGGAGGGCGGGAGCTGGAGAGCGCTCGGTCCAGGCCCGGCCGGTTCCGGAATCATCGACGTCTGAAGCGGGACCACGGACCGCGGTGCGGACGGGGCCGCGGCCATAACCGAGAGCGCCGAGGGCAAGGCCTGTTCGATCTCGTCCGCATCGACGGCCGCGGGGCCGGAAGGCGTTCTTGGCCGGAGGTCGAGATCTTCAAACGGCCGCGCGAACGGCGAGGCGGGCAGGCCGCCGCCGGTCAGGCTCTGACTCGAACGGATCGGGTAGGCGTCAGGCCCGGGCAGGGGATCGAAAACCAGGCCCTGAGAGGTCGTCGTCGCGGCCGCCGCGTGCTCCTCGTGCAGGGGCAAATCGATGAAGCGGGCCTCCGCCGGGTCGATCAGCGGCAGGTCGTGGGCCAGGCCGCCCTCCAGCGCGCGAGCCGCGTGTTTCTTGATCACTTGCCGACGGAGATGATCCTTGCGCCGTGTTTCCCGCCAATGCGCGAACGCGACTTGAACGCTGGTGACCCCCGCGACGATCCAGGCGGTCAGGGCGGTGAGAAATGCAGAGAACGAAAATTGGGTGGCGAGGATAAGCCCCACGAAGAGCGACAGACCGAGGACCACGATCGCGCCGAGCCGCCCCACGCGAACGGTGAGGAACGAAGCCAGGGTTTCACCCACCGCACCGCCGGCCCGAATCTCTTCTCCCGAGAAGGAGACAGTCTTGAGCGTGATGAAGGCGAAGGCAGCGAGGGAGAGCAGGAGGGCCACGAGGCCCACGCTCTTGGTGACCGCGGCGTCGAGCTCCTCTCGCCACAAAAGGCGCCAGCCGGCAACGAGCAGCCCGAGAGGCAGGACGAACGCGGCCATACCGAAGGCCTGGCCTACGAAGAGTTCGGAAATGAAAGCGCCGTAGCGACCGATCCAGTTGCGGGGCTCGCCCACCGCACCGGTGCTGAACCACGGTGTGGGATCGTGGGGATCGTAGGTCGCGAAGGAGAGGAGGAGCATGAGGGCAAAACCCAGCAGGCAGGCGCCCTTCAATTCGGGCCAAAGTGTCCGCGAGGTCTCAGCCATGGCGGATCAAATCTCAACGAGGACCGGGGCCACCATCGGCCGCAGTTGATAGCGTCGTCGCAACACGCGGGAGACATCGGTCTCGATGGTGGCGCGCAAACCCTGGGTGGACGTTCCGGTTGACCACTCCCGCACGGTCGTATTCACGGTGTCCCGGATTTCTGCGACGATGGGTTCGGCGGCGCCGCCGTCGAGGAAACCGCGCGTGAAGAGTTCACAGGGCCTGGCCCAGCGACCGCTGGACGCTGAAACGTAGACGATGGGGCTCACGATCCCCGCGGTCGAAAGTCTATGCCGCTCGCCGAGCAGATCGTCCGAGAGGTCTCCCCCGAGTCCCACGCCAAGGCAGCGCTTTGGAATGACGATGCGATCCTCGATCCGCGAGCCCGTCTCGTTCACAAGAAGAATCTCGCCATTCTCCATGACGTGAGTTCGCACTTCCCCTTCGAGAGCCGAATCGACCAGGCGGGCGTGCGCCACAAGCATCCTCAGTTCGCCATGGATCGGAATGAAGACCCTGGGGCGCACCAGCTTCACCAGCTCGCTCAGTTCCTCCTGGGCGGCGTGGCCGGATACGTGAACGTGGGCGCAACCATTGTGGATGACCCGAGCGCCCGCGCGGATGAGCTTTGCCATCAGACGCGAGACGATCCGGTCCCGACCAGGAATGACTCGCGACGAGAACAGCACCAGGTCTCCGTGCTGAATCTTCACCAGCGGGTGATCGCCTGCGGCCATTCGAGAAAGCGCGGAGCGCGGCTCGGCCTGAGAACCGGCGGCGAACAGCAGCATCTGGCGGCTCGGAGTCGTGCCGGTGGCCGCGTCGTCGAGCTTCAACACCTCGGCGTCGATCGCGAGGTGACCGAGATCGCGGGCCAGGGTTACGTTTTCCATGATCCGCCGGCCGGCGAATGTGACCTTGCGTCCCCGCTCTCCGCCCACTCTTGCGATGCGCTCGATTCGCGGAATCGACGACGAGAAACACGTGGCGATGACGCGGCCCTGAGCTTCGTCGAAGGCGCCCTCGATGCCGGGGATGATGTCGTCTTCATGGCCGGTGACGCCCGCGGTTTCGGCGCCCGTCGAATCGCTCAACATGACGTCTACACCGCGACGACCCCACTCGGCGAAGGGTTCGAGGTTGGTTCGGTCCGCGGCTGGCGCGGTCTTCGCGAGTTTGAAGTCGCCGGTGTGCAGGACGGCGAGACCGTGGCACTCGATCACGAAAGCGACGGC
>JANLWV010000279.1:0-1568 GCA_031364765.1 Vicinamibacteria bacterium | reverse complement strand
AAGCTGAAGGATCCTTTGACCTCGCGCATCAAGATCATGTCCAAGCTCGACATCTCGGAAAAGCGCCTGCCTCAGGACGGCCGCATCAAGATCCGGCTGAAGATCGAAGATCGCAGCCGCGAAATGGACTTCCGGGTTTCGTGCCTCCCGACGCTGTGGGGCGAGAAGATCGTCATGCGACTCCTCGACAAATCCAAGCTGATGCTCGACATGACCAAGCTTGGTTTCGAGCCCGACTCGCTTGAGAAATTCAAACGCAACATCGACAAGCCTTATGGCATCGTTTTGGTCACCGGTCCCACCGGGTCGGGAAAGACGAACACGCTTTACTCCGCGCTGGCCGCGCTCAACAAGCCCGACATCAACATCATGACCGCCGAGGATCCGGTCGAGTTCAACCTGATGGGGATCAACCAGGTTCAGATTCGCGATGCCATCGGTCTCAATTTCGCCGCGGCCTTGAGGTCGTTCCTCCGTCAGGATCCGAACATCATCCTGGTCGGCGAGATTCGCGACTACGAGACGGCCGAGATTTCCACCAAGGCGGCGCTCACCGGTCACCTCGTGCTCTCCACCCTTCACACCAACGACGCGCCCTCCACCGTCTCGCGCCTGGTGAACATGGGCATTGAGCCCTTTATCGTGGGCACCGCGGTCAACCTCATCCAGGCGCAGCGCCTGATCAGGCGGGTCTGCCCGCAGTGCCGGGAAGAGGTCCGGGACGTCCCCGCCAAGGTGCTCCTCGACGTCGGCTTCCCGGCGGAAGCCGTCGGTTCGTTTCCCATGTTCAAGGGCCGCGGTTGCTCCGGGTGCAACGGAACCGGCTACAAGGGTCGCGTCGGCCTTTATGAAGTGCTGGAGATCAACGACGCGATCCGGGAGCTCATCATGATGGGCGCGAACTCCGTCGAGCTTCGCAGGAAAGCTATCGAAGAGGGCATGTTGACCCTTCGCATGAGTGGCCTGGAGAAGATCAAACAGGGCATCACCACCATCGAAGAGGTTCTGCGCGAGACCGTCCTCTAGGAGCGCGTGGCCGCTGAGCACGAAGGCCAGGCTCCTCCTGAACATCTCGGCCCTTTGGTGCTGCTTGACCGCCGCGAGGGCTATGAAGAAGGGGTATGCTCAGGGCGCGCTCGTTGCTCCCCACGCTGGAGGGTGGGCGCACTCGAAATCAGGAGGATTCTGTGGCCGACGCCCCACCATTATCGCTTCACTATTTGCTCAAGACCATGGTCGAGCGCGGAGGCTCAGACCTCCACATCACCACGAACTCGGCGCCGCAGGTCCGCGTTGACGGCCACCTTCATCCTCTGGAAGGGTATACGCCCATGTCCTCGTCGGATACCAAAACGCTGGCCTACAGCGTTCTGACCGACGCTCAGAAACATCGTTTCGAAGAGAACCTTGAACTCGACTTCAGCTTCGGGATCAAGGGGCTGGCCCGCTTTCGCGCCAACAACTTCTTTCAGCGAGGAGCGGTCGGCGCGGTGTACCGGACCATTCCCGTGGAGATCAAGTCTTTCAGCCAGCTCCAGTTGCCGGCCGTGGTGGCTCAGATCTCCGAA
>JANLWV010000196.1:0-23397 GCA_031364765.1 Vicinamibacteria bacterium | reverse complement strand
CGAGCCTGACCAGGGATGGCCAGAGCCGGCGGTGCACGTACGTGATCTTTCCCTCGACCAGCCGGCAGACCAGCACGTCGGGGCTTTCCGAGATTGCCTCCGTCGCGCCGTAGATCTCCCGGCCCTTCGGGTGGCTCCACCAGCTGCCGCGAATCCGCTCGCCGGCCACCGCCTCGGCGAGACTAGGGACCGGGCCGTGGGCGGCCTGGAGCACGACTCCGTTTTTTTCCACAAAAGCGAGCGACTCCTTCGGGTTCACCGCGTTCCTCCGGCGCGATCGGCGGGGTCCTTACCCACGTGCGTGCGCATGATTATCTCCGTTCGTTGATTGAGGCAAGAGCGTTCGGAGGGGTGAATCTGCGCCCGCTGTCGCGGATCATCCCGACACGCGGACCATACGCCCGCCACGAGGTTCGCCCTCTGTGCATTCCGGAACCATTCTCAGGGGTAAGCTCCGGTCGGTTCGCCGGAACCCACTCGATGAGAAAGACCTGGTCGCTCGCGCTCCTCCTGTCGGCCTTTCCGCCGGTCGCTGCGGGCGCGCAACGGCCGGTCACGGTGGACGACCTGATGCGACTCCGGTCGATCAACGACGTGAAGATCTCCCCTGACGGAAGCAAGGTCGCGTACGTCGTCTCGCAGCCCTCGTTCGAGAAGGACGAACACGAGGCGGTGCTGTATCTGGTCTCCACGAGCGGCGGCGAGCCGGTTCGCCTTACCCACGGCACGCGCATCTTCAACCGGCCCCGCCCGAACCCGCGGTTGCGTTGGTCGCCCGACGGAACACGACTCTCCTTCGTGGCCTTCGTCAACGAACAGCCACAGGTCGTAGCCCTCGATATGGGAGGCGGCGATGTCCGCACCTTGACCACCGCTCCGCAGGGTGTGGGTGAATACGAATGGTCGCCGGACGGAACGCGGATCGCCTACCTGGCGCCCGACCCGCCGCTGGTCGAGGACGAGCGCAAACGCAAGGAGAAGACGTTCGTCATCGAAGTGGACCGACAGGATCGGCCCGGGCGCGTGTGGGTGCAGGACATCACGAGCGGCGCCCTTCATCCAGTCACACCGGCGATACACTTCGCGGCCAACTTCGACTGGGCCCCCAGCGGCAACGAAATCGCCTATGCCGCGTCGCTCACGGGCGGCTTCTCCGCGCAGTTCCACACGAGGATCTACGCCGTTCCCGCGAAAGGTGGCGAGCCGAGGCTCATCGTCGACCGCGACAGCATGAACGTCCAGCCGCGCTGGTCGCCCGACGGCCAGCACATCGCGTTCGTGTCGAGCGGCGAGAAGCCGGAGATGGTCTCAATCTGGGGTCTCTACCTCGCACCCGCGGAGGGCGGCGACCCGAAGAGGATCCGGAACTTCGGAGCCGATGCCTGGGCCGCCGAGTTCACGTGGGCTCCCGACAGCCGCTCGCTCGTGGTCATTGCCAGCGACAGCCCGGCGCAGCGCGGGTCCAGAATGTTCGAGCAGCCGCTCCAGCGCTTCTGGCTTGACGGACGTCGCGAGGATCTCGGTCATGGCGATGGCCCGCGCGTGAACTACTCGCCGAGCTTCAGCCGCGACGGCAAGCGGCTCACGTTCCGCTCGACGGATCCACGCAGCATGGGCGACATCCACGTCCTGGATCTTCCAGGGAACGCGCCGCGCAAACTCACAACCGTTAACCCCGAACTGAAGGATCTTGCGCTCGGCGAGCAGAAGGCCATCCACTGGTCGTCATTCGATGGCATGGACATCTGGGGCTTGCTCATCACACCGCCCGGTCTCCCCAAAGGCAAGCGGCTGCCCCTGATCGTTTATTCACACGGCGGCCCGAACGGCGGCATTACTTACGGCCTGGTCCCGCAGTTCATGCACTCGCTGGCCCAAATAGATCCCTATCCCGTCGAGGCTCTGGCGAGTGTTGGGATCGCGGTCCTGATGCCGATGCCGCGCGGTGGACAGGGTTACGGCGCTATCGGGCTGCACGGAATCGACAACTCCTGGGGCGAGGGCGACTACCAGGACATCATGGCCGGTGTCGACTCATTAATAAAGGAGGGGCTCGCGGACCCGGACCGTCTCGGCGCGATGGGCGCGTCCTACGGCGGTTATATGACCGACTGGATCGTCACGCAGACGAACCGGTTCAAGGCCGCCTCGACCATGGCCAGCATCAGCGACATCGCCGACCTTTACTACCTCTCGGACGCCGGCGACATCACGCGGCCGTACTTCGGCTTTCCGTGGGAAGCGCCCGAGGCGTACACGAAGCACTCGGCCATCACATTCGCATCGAAGGTGACGACGCCGCTGCTGATTCAGCACGGCGAGAACGACCGCCGCGTTCCCATCATGCAGGCCACGAAGTTCTACAAAGCGCTCAAGGAGCTGGGCAAGACGGTCGAAATGGAGATCTACCCGCGCGGCGGCCATGTGATCTACGAGCCCGACCTGCAGCGCGAGATCATGCGAAGGAACCTGGAGTGGTTTCGCAGGTGGCTGAAACCCTAGCGTCCGCCGAACGCAGCGACTTCCGCTGGTCGCGGGGCGCTTCAGAATCCGAGACAGCTCGCTTCGCTCCCTCGACCGCCTTCGCTTGTCAGGTGTGCCTTCGTGCGCGCTGCACGCTTTTGTTCGCTAAATACGACTGCCTTGACGCTCGAGCGCTCCAGTGTGGGGGCTTCGGTCGCCTATGACCCGCACTACGTCTGGATCCGGGCCTTCGCCGGGATGACGGAGAGGGACGAATGCGGCGATTCCTTGGTTCACGCTCGCGATGGACGTATCTGGCTGGGTGGCTGACGTTGGAGTTATCTCGTCGGGTCGTTCACGATGGCGTTCAGAGCTCCTAGTCGGCTCGCTTGGGTTGACGTTGGTTGGGGATCGATATGGTCAAGTCGAAGCGAGGGCGAGTGCAACGTGAACGAACCGAAGTCTCGGGACAACGTGAACGTCAACGAACGAATTTCTTTTGCCTTCGCCAATGCAAAACGATCCGAAGTTCCGTCTCCCACGCGAACAACCCCGAGTCCGATGTCAACCTGGTCGGACTGGCGTTTCTTAGCCCACGCGAACGTGAACGAAGTTCGCTTGTGCTCTACTCTGCATCTTGAGTTTGGACCGAGGACTCCGCCATGACCATGTCGCGACCACTGCTTGCCCTCACGTTGATAGGCCTCGGCCTCCCGCCGCCGGTGGCGGCGCAGTCTCGGTCCCTTCAGCTCACCGACTACTACCGGCTCCAAACCGTGAACGGCACAGCGCTCTCGCCAGACGGACGCACCGTCGCCTTCGTGAAGACCGCCATCGTCGAAGCTGACAACCGGCGTCACAGTGAGATCTGGGTGGCGCCTTTCGACGGCAGCGCCCCGCCGCGCCGGCTGACCAGCCCCGCCTTCAGCGCGACCGGTCCGCGCTGGAGCCCGGACGGGCGCCTGCTCGCGTTCACCTCGCGGAGACCCGTCGTCACCGCGACCGGACCGCGGGACGAGTCGGTCTGGTTCCTCCGCATGGACGGCGACGGTGGCGAGGCCTTTCAGATCCCCGGCGTCGAGGGCACGCCCGTCTTCAGTCCCGACAACAAGTGGATTGCCTTTACGAAGGCCGTGCCGCCCGAGAAAACCGCGGGGGCGCGAAACGAGTCGAAGACCGAGGCCGAGAAACGGATCGACGAGCGGTTCAAGGGCCGCGTCTACGACTGGATGAACGCGCGCTTCGATGGCCGCGGCTACCTGCCCGATCCGCGGGATCCTCAGGCCACGCCCCCCGAGGAGCTGTTCATCGTGGCGCGCGAAGGCGGAACGGCCCGGCAACTCACGACGATGGGCGTCAACGTGCAGTCTCCGTCGTGGCGTGGTGACTCTGGCGCGCTGGCCTTCGCCGCGAACCCATACCAGCGAGACGAACACCGCTACGAGCGCGCGGATCTTTTCACGGTCGATCTCGCGGGTGGTTTGAAGCGGGTGACCGACGATGGTTTCGACCACGGATCGCCGGGGTGGACGGCGAGCGGCGATGCCTTGATAGCGTTGCGCGAGCAGAGCCTGGATCAGATTCTTTCCGCGCGTCAGCAACACGGGTCACCCACCGACCTGTATCGCTTCCCCCTCGCGGGCGGATCGGCGGTGAATCTGACCGCCACCTGGGATCTCATCGCCGGCGCGCCTCGGACGAGCGCCGATGGCCGATCCGTGTACTTCAGCGCCGGTGGCGCAGGCACGACACACCTCTTCCGCGTCCCCATAACCGGTGGCTCCGTCCAGCAGGTGACGACGGGGGATCGACGCCTGAATGACATCTCCATTTCGTGGTCCGCCGGGAGACTCGCCTACGCCGCCACCACCACGACCGGCCCGTCCGAGGTGTTCGCGGCGGCCCTCGATGGCTCGAGTGAACGCCGCATCTCGAACGTGAACGTCGCCTTTACCTCCGAGGTGTCGCTCCGGCCCGTCGACCGCGTGCGCTTTCTCAGCAAGGACGGCACGGAGGTCGAAGGCTGGCTGATGATGCCGGCTCCCTCGCTGACCGCAGCACCCGGCGCCCGCGTGCCTCTGATCCTGGCCATCCATGGTGGGCCGCACGGATCGTACGGAGTGGATTTCAACTTCCTGTTCCAGCTGATGGCCGCAAACGGTTTCGCCGTCCTGTACACGAACCCCCGCGGCTCCACCGAATACGGCGAGAAGTTTCGCTGGGCAACCTGGGGCGGATGGGGGGGCCTCGACTACGAGGACGTCATGGCGGGGGTGGATCACGTGCTCGCGAAGTATCCCGTCGACCCCAGGCGTCTCGGGGTCACCGGTTACTCCTACGGCGGCTTCCTCACCAATTGGGTGATCACCCAGACGCAGCGTTTCGCCGCCGCGATCGTCGGGGCGGGCATTTCGAACTGGATCAGCGACTACGGGACGGCCGACATACCTCGGACGAAGGAATCGGAGTTCTACGGCGCGCCCTGGGAGGCGAAAGGGGCCGAGACCTTGCTGAAGTGGTCGCCGGTGATGCGCGCCGGGGCGGTGACGACGCCGACGTTATTCGTGCACGGCGAGTCGGACCTGCGAGTGCCCATCGAACAGGGCGAGCAGATGTACACCGCCCTTCGGAAACGCAAGGTGCCGGCGCGTTTCATCCGCTATCCCGATAGTTATCACGACGGGTGGACGCCGTGGAACACGGCGCACCGCTACCATCACGAACTCGGGTGGTGGCGTCAGTATCTGGCCGCTCCGGCGGAGGGAAGTCAGTAGTTCGAACCTGAACGATCCGAAGTCTCCGGCCCTAGTCCCCGAAGGAGATGCCCAGCCCTCTCGCTGACAACACCACGTCCGAGTCGAGAGGCACGCGCTTGGTGCGTCCTTCGCCCACCGCATCCTTGAGGGGCACGCGGACGATGGTGGGCGGATTCAGGGCGACCATCGTTTCGAAAGCGCCGTCTTTCACCGCACGCACCGCGGCCGCGCCGAAGCGGGTTCCGAGGAGGCGATCGAAGGTCGTGGGCGCGCCGCCTCGCTGGAGATGTCCAAGGACGAGACTGCGCGTCTCCTTGCCGGTCCTCGCGGCAATCTCCTCGGCCACCCACTGTCCCACGCCACCAAGACGCGGGGCCTCGCCCTCGTCCAAGGAGCGATGGTGCAGTTTGCCGCCCAGGCTCCGGGCGCCCTCGGCCACCACCACGATGGAGAAGTAGCCCCCACGACGTCGTCTTTCGCGCTCGCGGATCTTGTCGCAGACCCGCTCCATGTCGAACGGTATCTCGGGAATCAGAATAACGTCGGCCCCGCCCGCTACCCCCGAATTGAGAGCGATAAAGCCCGCATTGCGGCCCATCAGTTCCACCACCATGACACGTCCGTGCGCCTCGGCGGTGGGGTGAAGTTTGTCGATGGCGTCGGTGGCGGTAGAGACCGCGGTATCGAAGCCGAACGTCACCGACGTGCACTCGATGTCGTTGTCGATGGTCTTCGGCACCCCCACCACCGGGATGCCCTTCCCGGCGAGGCGCAGCGCGATACTGAGCGTGCCGTCGCCGCCGATCGCGATCAGGGCGTTGAAACCCATCTCCTTGAAGTTCCGCACCACCTCAGCCGACCGGTCTGCGTCGACGGAGGCAGCGCCTTTCCGCCGCCGTTCCACCCGGAAGGGACTGACGCGGTTCGAGGTGCCCAGGATGGTTCCGCCGAGATGGATAATTCCACGCACGTCGCGCGGGTGGAGTTGATGGGCTTGTTTGGTGAGGAGGCCCTCGAACCCATCCTCGATTCCGAAGACCTCCCACCCGAGGGCAAAAGCCGATCGGGCGGCCGCGCGGATGACCGCGTTGAGGCCGGGGCAGTCGCCGCCTCCGGTGAGCATGGCGAGGCGGAACGGTCGGGTCGAGGGGGACATCTTCGGGCTCATGTTCGATGGTTTTCCTTGGACCGCTCACTCATTGTACTTAAGGGCCGCCGCACCCGCGGCACTAAGCTTCACCGCTTTCGCGCCCCCCATGACTCTCAATCAAGCGCGCCTCGTCCGGCTCAACCGCCGGCCCATCTTCAAGTCCGGCGAGTTCGTTCTGTACTGGATGCAGATGCAGCGACGTCTTTCTCACAACCACTCGCTTGACTACGCGCGCAAATGCGCGAACGACCTGGGGAAGCCGCTCGTCATCTATGAGGGGCTTCGCCTCGACTACCCGTGGGCGAGCGCCCGGCTTCATCAGTTCATTGTCGAGGGGATGAAAGACAATGCCGTGACCGCGAGGAAGCTCGGCTTGACCTACTGGCCGTTTGTCGAGACGCCGCAGGCTCCCGCCCGCGGCCTTCTCTCTCGCCTTGCGGCGAGGTCGGCCCTGGTGGTCACCGACGACTTCCCCTGCTTCATCATTCCGGGTCAGAGCGCTTCGTTGGCGTCGCGGGTGGACCGCGCGGTCATTGCCGTGGACTCGAACTCGGTGGTTCCTTTGCGTCTCCTGGGCGCCGCCCCCTACGCCGCCGCCCACCTGCGCCCGCGGATTCACAAGGCCTTCACTGAGGCGTTTGAACATCGCAGCACGGCGAAGCCGAAGCGAGCGGCCGCAGACGCTTCGAAGATCGATCCCGGGTTTGAGCTCACCGCTCTCGACGACCCGGCGCGCCTCATCGCCACGCTGCCGATCGACCCCGGCGTCAGGGCGGTGGGCGACAGGCCAGGAGGAACGAGGGCCGCCCGCGCCCAGCTGAAGACGTTCATCAAGAAGGGTCTACCGATCTACGCCGAACACCGCTCAGATCCGATGCCGCCCTCCGCCGTTCACGGCTCCGGGCTCTCCCCGTATCTCCATTTCGGTCACATCGGAATCGAGGAAGTGGTGATGTCCGTCTTCGAGGCCACCGGCGGCTACGCCCCGGTCCGACTTCATCTTGAGAAGGCAGGCAAGCGCGAGGGTTTCTTCGGTGAGGACAAGAACGCCAACTCCTTTCTCGACGAAGCGCTGACCTGGCGCGACGTCGGCTATGTCTGGCACGTCCATCGCCGCGAGGACACGAAGCTGCTTCAGACCGCCCTTCCCCCGTGGGCCTGGGCCACGCTCCGCATGCATGAGGGCGACAAGCGCGAGTTCGTGTACGGCCTTGCCCAGTGGGAGGCCGCTTCCACCCACGATCCGCTCTGGAATGCCGCGCAACGCGAGCTGGTCGCGACCGGCGGCATTCACAACTACCTGCGGATGTTGTGGGGGAAGAAAGTGATCGAGTGGTCGCGCACGCCCGAAGAGGCGTACCAGACGCTCGTTCATCTCAACAACAAGTACGCGCTCGACGGTCGGAATCCGAACTCCTACACCGGGATTCTGTGGTGCTTCGGCCTTTTCGATCGCCCGTGGGCGCCCCAGAGGAAGGTCCTCGGGCAGATCCGGTACATGTCGTCCGCGAATACCGCGAAGAAGTTCAAGCTGGGTCCCTACCTTGACTGGGCGGCCACACTCCCTGTTTCCGGCGAGCCCGGGTCAGAACCCGCTCGCCCGACTCGCCGATCATGACAACCAAGGGGCATGAGACGCGCCCCGACGCGGCTCAGGTGTGTCTCTTCGTCCTGCTCCTGATCGCGCCGTTTGAACCGCGGTTCACGGTTCCCCTGGGGCTCTTCCAGCTGTCATTGATCGAGGCCGTCGCCATTCCTTGCTTCGCCGTCCTTGCTTTCAGCTCCGGAAACCGGAACCGGTGGCCGCAGTTGACGCCGCCCCTCCTCGCTCTTTGTCTGATGTTCGTCGTGGCGCTTTTCTCCGCGGGACTCGCGGCCACAGATCCTGGGCGGTCGCTGAAGTTCGCCCTTCGCCTCGGCGCGATGACGACGTTTGCGGTCCTCATCGCCCGATTGGGGGAGCGCCAGTTACGGTGGGGATTTGGCGCGCTGGCCATCTCCGGATCGGGAGCTTCGGTTCTCGCCCTGCTTGAAGGCAAGGGCGTGAGGTCGCTCGACGTGCTCCTTGGCGTGTTCCGGGAGATTCCGTTCAACGTGGCCGGCGTGCGTCGGGCCTCCGCCGGATCGGAGTATCCCAATCTGGGCGCCGCCATGATTCTCTATGCTCTGCTCGCCGGAATGACGCTCCTTCGGTCGAGACCCTGGTTCCGCGCATGGTTCGTCCTTGTTCTCACCGCCGGGCTGGCGTTCACCTACTCCCGCGGAGCGTGGCTTGCCGGTCTCGCCGGCCTTGCCGCCCTGTGTTACTTCGAGCGAAGCCGCGTCCGCTTCCTGCCGGCGGCGCTGTACCTCGGAGTCCTCGGCCTCTTCGTGGGCGGGGAGGAGATCTCTCAGATTCGGCTCGGGGGCGAGAATGCGAACGACTTCTACGCGGCGGTTTATGAGGCGCCTCCGCATTTGGAGATGGAATCGAGCGCCCGCATTATGGTTCCGGTCACCGTCCGCAACGTGGGTCGAAGGCCGTGGCGGAAGGCGGAGGAGATTCACCTTTCGTACCACCTCTATCAGCACGCCGGCCGGCCCCTCGTCGATGGTCCGCGCACGGACCTTCCCCGCGACGTCCTCCCGGGCGAAGCCGTCGCCATCGACGCCATCCTGCGCGCGCCGGCGAAGCCGGGTGAGTATTTGCTGATGTGGGATCTGGTCCACGAAGACACGACCTGGTTCTCCGGACAGGGTGTGAAGCCGGGCGTGGCCCGATTGATCGTCGGAAATCCACCGGCCACGACCGCCGCGGTTTCGGAGGTTCAAGCGCTCAAAGCCATTCCTGACACGCTTGCGTGGAGGCCGTCACGCCTCGAACTCTGGCGGATCGCGGGGCGGATGTGGGCCGACAACCCGTTCCTGGGCGTGGGTCCGGACAACTTCCGGTGGACTTACGGGAGGCTCGGAGGAAGGACGACATTCGATACCCGTGTGTTCGCCAACAACATGTTTCTGGAGTTTGCCGCGACGCTCGGCACGTTCGGTCTTGCCGCCTTCGCCGCAGCTTTAGTCTCCGCGCTGAAGGGCGGCGCGCGCGCGGCGCCCCGGTCGGACGCGGCCCTCATCGCCCTGTCGATTCTGGTGGCCATGACCGTTCACGGCCTGGCGGATTACGTGCTCGGGTTCACCGGCCACTACCTGGTCTTCGGTTTCGCGGTCGGCGTGTTATCACGGGTCGCGCCCGTCGACGAACCGCAGTGACGTCCGATCTTTTTACGACCCTTCGCCAGATCTTTTCTGCGGTCAGTTCGGCAACTGTTCCCTGGTCAGGTTGCGGTGGCCCGCCGCCGTCACGACCACGTTGTCCTCAACCCTGATCCCACCGAACGGCGCGAGAGCGTCGATAAGGGGCCAGTTGAAATCCGTCGATGAGGGGCCGGTCCGATGCGGATCCAGCAGCATCTTCACAAAGTAGATTCCCGGCTCGATCGTGAACACCTGGCCGACTTCCATGAGCCGCGTGTTGCGAAGATACGGATGGGCCTCGGGTGGTGCGAGGACCCCGCCTTCGCGCGACTTCTGATGGCCCCCGATGTCGTGGACCTGAATGCCGAGATGGTGTCCGACGCCGTGCGGGAAGAACACCGACGTGTAGCGCTTCTCAATCGCCGTGTCGAGCACGCACTTCAAGACACCGTGTTCGATCAGCGTTCCGCCGATTTTGCGATGCGCCGCGATATGAATGTCGACGTACGACCCGCCCGGCTTCACCATCGCGCACAGCTCCTGCTGCAACCTGTTCACGGCGTCCGCGAGTGCCTTGAACTTGGGATCGCATGAGAGTGCGGTCGAGGTTCGCGTGATGTCGCATCCGTAGCCATGGTCGGAGGCGCCGGCATCGAGCAAAAGGACTTGGCCGGATCCGTTCGCCCTCTTTGCGTGGTAATGAAGGATGGCCGCCTTCTCGTCGAGGCAGACGATCGTGGGGTAGGGAAGGACATCGTCGGTGCAGCCCGCGCCCTGAACGAAGGCGTGATGAATCGCGAGCTCGCTTTGTCCGGCCAAGAAAGCCTCGCGTGCCGCGTTGTGGCCTTTGGCGCCGGCCAACGTGGCCTGGCTCAGACATGCGACCTCATACGGGGTCTTGATCGCACGATCCCAGTCCAGTCGCTTCAGGAGCGCCTCCGGATTCACGGCCAACCCGCTCGCCTTGGCGCGAGCCTCATCGTCCCCAACGAACGCGGCGCGACCGAGCGAGCCGGTCTTCCTGAACACGCCTTCGGCGCTGTCCGCCTCATCGATGTCGAACTCGCCGGTCCAGAAATCCGCGGCGAAGGGCGCCCGCTCGTACCAGTAATCCTTCGGGGCGAAGCGGACGAGACGGGGCTTCGCACCGGGCTTCACCACGATCGTGTGATGGGGCCCCCTTAGGGGACAGAAGCTGGCAAAGTGCGGGTTCGACCGGAACGGCGGTTCCATGTCATCCGCGTAGTAGATTATCTGCGAGCCCGCGCCGAGGACCAGCGCATCGAAGCCGCTCTCCGAGAGCGTCTGCGCCGCCGCCTTTGTCATCTTCGCGATGTGTTCGCGGAACAACTGGGAAAGATCCATGGCGCGAACGCTAGAAGGGGAGAGCCCGCGCCGTCAAACGGTGGCCCCGTCGCTTGCCGGGTGGGCCCACGGCGTGGAAGACTGATGTCCATGAGCGAATACGACTTCATCGTTGTCGGGGCCGGGAGCGCCGGTCTTCCCTGCGCCATCTTCGGCGCGCGGGCCGGCGCGCGCGTTCTCCTTCTGGAGAAGGAGAGCGAGATCGGCGGCACCCTGCACGTCTCAGGCGGTCACCTGTCGGCGGCGGGGACGAAGCGGCAGAAGGAGCGCGGAATCGCGGACTCGACGGAATCTCATTTGAAGGACATCCTTCGCATCTCCAACCGCACCGTGCGCGAGGATCTGGTGCGTCTGGCCCTGTCGCATTCCGCGTGGCTGATCGACTGGCTTCAGGATGAGGGCTTCGAGTTTGCCCCCGAGGCCCCGCGTCTCGTCTACGGCCACGAACCTTATTCGGTTCCTCGCACGTACTACGGCGTCGACGAAGGGCGCTCGGTTCTCCAGGTCTTCGCGCGGGTGATGCAGCCGTTGATCGAGTCCGGGGCCATAACCCTTGCGCTCAACGCGCGCGTGAAATCGCTGCTGACCGACAAGGGGCGCGTGGTCGGAGTTCAGGTCGCGAAGAGCGGCCAGGTTGAGCTGGTGCGAGCGAAGCGCGGGGTGGTTCTCGCCACCGGCGGTTTCGCCGCGTCGCCCGAGCTCTTCAAGGAAATCGAGGGCTTCCCGCTGGTCTCGGCCGCGCGCGATCACGCCACCGGCGATGGCCTCCGGATGGCGCGGGGTCTGGGCGCGCACGTCGCCGGCGGCGGCACGTACCTGCCGACGTTCGGCGGTCTGCCTCATCCGGATGATCCGCATAAAGCCTTCTGGAAGGACCGCCCGCTGCTCATCGCCAGGGAACGTCCGCCCTACGAGATATACGTGGATCGCCTCGGCCGGCGCTTCATCGCCGAGGATGAAGAGAGCGTCGACCTCAAGGAGCGGGCGCTCATGAAGGCGGACGACCTGACCTTCTTCACCGTCTTCGATGACCATGCCGTCGAGATGTCCGAGGACATCATCGTCGGCTGGTCGAAGGAAGATCTCAGATCGCGGGCCGGACACCGCGAAGGGGTTCATGGGGCCGCGACCCTCGAGGAACTGGCGCGCGCAGCCGGGATCGATCCGCCGGGGCTCAGCGCCACCGTCGCGCGTTACAACGGGTTCGTGCGTGACCGGAGCGATCCGGACTTTGGCCGGAAGTTCCTGCCCGCGCCCATCGTGAAGCCGCCGTTTTACGCGATGCGCAACCACGGCATCTCGCTCATCACATTCTCGGGCGTTGACGTCGACGCCACCCTGCGGGTTCGGCGGGAGGACGGCGACATCATCGAAGGTCTCTATGGGGCCGGGGAGATTCTCGGCGCCGGCGCCACCTGCGGCAACTCGTTCTGCGGCGGCATGGTTCTGGGACCCGCGATCGTCTTCGGCAAGCTCATCGGGGAACGGCTGGCGAGTCCGGATGACATCACGACCGGCCCCACCCCGGAATTGCCCCGGCCTCCCCGCCCGTGAATTGTTGGGGAGCCGTTTGGCCCTCGTTAAGGTGGGAAGGGTAGCGTGCGGTGTGTTCCGCGTCCTTAAGATCGGTCGCCGGATGGCCGGCTCTGTCTCTTGCCTAACGGGTCTTACGAGCGACGTGTTTGAAGCGGAGGTAACCACGATGAGTTTTCGTTCACGAGGTTTCGCGGTAATTCTTCTGATCGGCGCCATCTGTGGCGGATCTCCTTCCGATGGCCTTGCTGCCGAAGGTCCTTATTTTTTCAAGAAGGACATCGCCATTGGCGGAGAAGGCGGGTGGGACTATCTCTCGGTCGACGCGGCCGCGCGACGGCTCTATGTCGCCCACGCCACCAAGGTTGTCGTCATCGACCTGGACACCGAAACGGTGGTCGGCGAGGTGGCGGAGACCCCCGGTGTCCACGGTTTTGCCGTGGCGCCCGATCTCGGACGCGGTTTTTCAAGCAACGGCGCCGAGGGCAAGGCTGCGATCTTCGACCTCAAGACTCTGGCGCTCATTGCCAAGGTCGAGACCGGGGCGAATCCCGACTCCATCCTCTATGAGCCAGCACGAAAAGAGGTCTACACCTTCAATGGACGAGGCCAGTCCGCCACGGTCTTCGACGCCAGGACCGGGGCGGTGGTGGCCACCATTCCTCTTGACGGGAAGCCTGAGTTCGCCCAGATTGACGCGAAGCTCGGTCGTATCTACGTGAACATTGAGGACAAGAACGTGATCCGCGCCATCGACACCAAGACGCACACGGTTGTCGCGTCGTGGTCCCTGGCCCCCGGCGACGAGCCCACGGGCCTCGCCTTCGACCCTCTCACTCGCCGCCTCTTCTCGTCGTGTCACAACAGCGTCATCGTTGTTCTCAACCCCGATTCCGGCAAGGTTGTGACCACCCTCCCAATCGGCGCCGGCGTGGATGCGATCTGGTTCGACCCAGCCACCAAGTTCGTTCTCGCTTCCAGCTCGGACGAAACGCTGACCGTCGCGCATCTCGACTCGGCCGACCGTCTGACCTTTGTTCAGACCCTGAAAACGCCCGCTCGCTCGCGCACCATGGCCCTTGATCCGAAAACGCACAATATCTACGTGGCGGCGGCTAAGTTTGAGCCTGGGCCCCCCGCCGCCCCTGGGGCGCCCCCAACCCGGCCGAGGATGGTGCCAGGCAGTTTTCACGTGGCGGTTTTTTCGATGAAGGCGCCCTCGTAGCCGGCTCCATTCATCGAAGTCGAGAACGGCAAAACGCAATACGAGGCCGAGCTCACGGTCGACGGCCAACCGAGAGATCTCATCATCGATCCTGCGGGCAACGTGCTGGTGATCGAAGCTCTGATGGAGTTGAGGGCGAAGCGGTTCGGACAGCGTTCACCCGGGAGGCCGGGAAGGGAACGGTTGCCGTGGCCGAAGAAGTCACTCGAGAGGGCGCTGGCGACGCCGCTTGAACACGGCATACAGGCCCGGCACGGCGAGCAGCGTGACGGGTGTCGAGAGGGCGAGGCCGCCAATGACCGCGAGCGCGAGCGGCCTTTGCAGTTCGGCCCCAGCGCCGAGGCCGAGGGCAAGCGGCAGAAGGCCGAACAGCGTGCAAAACGTCGTCATGAGAATGGGCCGCAGTCGGATACGCCCGGCGTGGGCGATCGCGGACTCGAATGGCTCGCCTTCCTCGTGCAGCTTCTCGGAGAAGTCCAACAGCATGATGCCGTTCTTCACCACGAGACCGACGAGGAGGACAAGGCCCATGGCCGACGAGATGTTCAAGTCAGTGCCGGTGAGCAGCAGGAGCAGCAGTGCTCCGCCGACGGAGAGCGGTGCTGCAAGCAGGATCAGGATCGCGGGCGTCCATGCGCGGAACTGAATCACCAGGATGGTGAACACGAGTACGACCGCGAGCGCGAACACCATCAGCAGCTCGCGAAACGACTGCTGCTGCGCTTGATATTGACCGCCAATCTCATAGGAGTAGCCGATCGGCAGCTTGAGGTCATTCAGCTTCTGCCGAATCTCTCCGACGGCGCTGCCCATGTCCCGACCTTCGAGGCGGCCGGTGACCCCGGCCATCAGGCGCAGGTTCTCGCGTTTCAGCTCTCCCTGACCGTTTTCGCGCTTCATCTGCGCGACTTCGGAGACCGGGACTGGCTTGCCCTCCGATGTTCGGATCAACGTCTGGGGGAGCTTGGTGGGGTCGAAGCGATAGCTGTCGGGGAGCCGCACGCGAACGGGAACGCGGCGATCGAGCAGTCGCAGGTCGGTCGCCACGCGGCCGAGCCAGTTTCCGGCCAGCTGATCGGAGACCTGCTCCACCGTGAGTCCCAGCCGAAAGGCGGCGACCGGATCGATCGTCCACGTGATCTCCGGGTTCCCTTTCTGGACACCTACGACGTCGACGACTCCTCGAACCGTGTTCAACATCGCCTCGACCGGATCCGCCAGCTCAGCGAGCTTCTGGGGATCGTCGCCGAAGATCTTGACCTCGATCGGCTCGGGGTTGCCTTCGAGATCGCCGAGCATGTCCTGCAGGAGTTGCACAAACTCGATATCGGCCAGCGGCGCGACTTTGTGAACTCTGTCCCGCACGTCGATGATGATTTCGTCCGACGAGCGTCTGCGCTGGTTGCGCGGCTTGAGGCGCACCAGGATATCGCCGGTGTTTTGCGCGGTGGCGAAGAGCCCCAGTTCAGAGCCGGTGCGCCGCGAATAGGACGCCACTTCGGGCGTCTCCGAGACCACCTTCTCCATCAAGCGCACCTGGCGATCGGTCTCGGAAAGGGCGCTCCCTTCGGGTGTGAGGTAGTCGAGGACGAAGCCGCCCTCGTCAGCGGCCGGGAAGAATCCGGTGCCCACGGAGTAGAACAGGCCGACGGTCAGGGCCAGAAGCGCGATCGCCACACCGACTGAGAGCGCTGGGCTCGCGACCATCCGTCCCAGCATCCGCTCGTAGCCGGCCTCGAAGCGTCCGTGCCGCTCGGCGGCCGGCTGGCGATCCGCCGTCGCCCACCTCGCCATCAGGGGCACCACGGTGATCGACAACGCCAGCGAGATGAGCACCGCGACCGACAGGCTCATCGACAATGCGCGGAAGAACTGCCCGGGCACGCCGGACAGGAATCCAAGCGGCGCGAACACGACCACGGTCGTGAGAGTCGAGCCGAGAAGCGGCGCCATCAGCTGCTGCACGGCATGGACGACGCTGTCGCCTCCTTCGCCCGCGCGACGATGGATGTTCTCCACCACCACGACCGCATCGTCGATCACGAGACCGATGGCGACGGCGAGGCCGCCCAGCGACATCAGGTTGATGGTTCCGCCGAACATCCACATGATGACAAACGTGGGGATGACCGCCATGGGCAGCGTCACTGCGGCGATCATGGTGAGCCGCCAATCGCGGAGGAATACGAGCAGGACGACGGTGGCGAGAAAGGCGCCGATAAGAATCGCGTCGCGTACGCTGGTTATCGACTCCTCGACGAACTCAGCGAGATCGTATACGCGGCTTATCTTGATCCCCGCGGGCAGCACTTTCATGAGGCTCACCAGCGTCGCGTCGACCCCGGCCTTGAGGTCGAGGATGTTGGCGCCGATCTGCTGAGCGATGCTCACCGATACGGCGTCGCGGCCATTTCCCGTGATGAGCATCGTGCGATCGGGGGCGCCCGGCGCCACGGTGCCGAGATCGGCGACGCGGAGCGTCGAGCCGCCCTTCACGAGGACCGGCGCCTGGGCGATCTCGGCGACGCCCTTCCAGAGGCCTGAGGCGAGCACGAGGTGCTGCTGGCCCCCTTCCCCGAAGCGACCGACGGGCAGCACAGTGTTCTGGGCCTTGAGCGCGTCGGAGACGTCGACCACGGTCAGGCCCGCGGCGGTCATCTTCGCGGGGTCGAGGATGACTTCTATCTCGCGGGTGTCACTGGCCAGGACCTCGATCGTGCCGGCCCCCGGCACGCGCGCCAGATCTGGCTTCAAAACGTAAGTTGCGTAATCGAAGAGCTCCGCGGTTGGCAGCGACGAGGTCATGCTGAGTATGAAGACCGGGAAGATGGCCGGGGTCATGCGCTCGACCTGGACCTGGGAGTCTTTTGGCAGCTCTCCCGCGATCTCCGCGATGCGACTCTGCACCTGCTGAAGCGCGACGATCATGTCGGTCGCCGGGTCGAACTGGGCCGAGATTTCTGCAGCGCCGCGGATGCTGCGCGACCGCACACGGCGGATGCCGGGCACGCTCATGATCGCCTGCTCCGCCGGGCGGGTCACGGTCAGCATCATCGACTGCGGCGGCAGTGTGCCCGAATGAATGACGACGACGATGCGGGGAAACTGCAGCGGGGGATAGATACTGCTCGGCAGTGCGAAGGCGGCAATGACGCCGCCGACGACCAGCGCGGCCACGACCAGCACGGCGGCGCGAGAATGCCTCAGGGCGAGAGCCGCTACGTTCACTCCGCAGGCTTCTCTTTGGCCTTCTCGCCGCGATCGATCGAAATGGTGGCGCCGTCGGGCAGCCCCGCCTGGCCGTCGACGATCACTATCTCCCCAGGCCTGACGCCGGAGAGGATCTCGGTATACGTCCCGTCGGTCAGGCCAATGTGAACGGGCCGCCATTGCGCCTTGTCGCCGTTCGCGATGAACACGCCGGTCTCCTCGGCCTCGCGCACGAGCGCGGACCCTGGAATCAGCACGACGCCGGTGTGCTGCTCCGCCTCGATGTCGACCTGGACCGGCGTGCCGGCGCTGAAGTGAGCCCGGCCGACGAAGCCAAGGCGGACGGGGATCGTCGCCGTTCCTGTCTCGACGGCGGCCGGCCGCGAGACGACTTTCAACGCGATGTCCTGTCCATCGCTTGCGGAGGCAGAGAGACGTGCCCGGGCGCCCATGATGACCCGGGACGCGTCGCCCATGGGAATCGACGCCACGACTTCAAGCCGTTGCGGATCGATGACACGCAGGACCGGGTCGCCCGCCGCCGCTTCCACCATGTCGCCCGGGTTGTGATGCCGCTTCGCGATGATGCCGTTGAAGGTCGCGCGCACGACCGAGCGCGCGGCGAGAGTGATGGCGGCGGTGCGTGCCGCCTCAGCCTGCGCGACGGCGGCTCGGGCATCGGCCACCTCGCGGGCGGCGTCCTCCATTTCCTTGCGGGCCGCGACGCCGCGATCGAACAGATCGATCGCTCGTGCCTGGTTGGCCTTCGCGTTCGCCAGCTGCGCCTCCGCGCGCTGCGCCTCCGCGGCCTGCCGCTGCACCTCCGCCACCAGGCTCGGGATCTCAAAACGGACAAGGAGGGCGCCCTTTTCCACGCGGTCGCCTTCGGCGTGCGGTATCTCCGCGATGCGCGCCGCTTCCGGGGCGATAACCACGAGCTCGGCGCCGAGGGCCGGGGCGATGACGCCGGTGGCGTGAACGACGCCACGAATCGATCCGCTCACTGCCGGCGCCGTCTTCACCGGGACCACGGTTTCGCTCTCGACCACTTCCGCGGCCTGCTTGCTGCAGGCGGGCATGAGGAGGACGGCGATCAGCCACGAGCGGAGGGCCATGTCCCGAAGGCGCGGGTGAAAAGAGAATGTCATGGGAGCGGAGCCCCTATCGCGCGTTCGAGATCCGAGAGCGCGCTCTGAAATTCCGACACGGCGTCCAGCGAGCGGAGGCGCACGTCGCGCGTGGCCTGAAGCGCTTGGAGGAGAGCGGCGATGCCGGTCTGGCCGAGCCGGTAGGCATCCTGTGCGAGTTGCTCCACCTCCTGCGCCTGCGGAACGATCTGGTCCCGATAGCGTGTGTACACTTGCCGTTGCGTCCGGCCGCGAACGGCCGCAGAGGTGACCTCGCCCGTGATGCGCAGAAGCGTGGCCTGACGCTGCGCGGTGAGCTGGTCAAGCGTGGTCTGTTCTATCAGCACGCCGGCACGGTGGGTCGTGAAGAGCGGCAGGGTGACGGCCACGCCCGCACGCCAGCCGTACGTGAATTCCGGCTTGGCGTCGTGCGTGAGAGTGAACGAAGTTGAGGCATCCGGTACGCGCAGCGCCTGCGCCAGAGCCACCCTCGCGCGCTGCACCTCGATCTGCCGATCCAGCGCGACGAGCTCGGCGCTTGCCGTTTGGGCCAGCTTTACCGCCGCCTCGGTCGTCAACGCGTCGCCCGAGTCGATCGGGGTAGAGAGCTCGGTCGGGGCGTCGAGTGAGAGCGCGAGCAGCGCGTTGAGCTGGGTTCGCGCCGCGGCCGCGCCGCCTCCCGCTACGGTGGCTTCGTTTTCGGCCGAGGCCAGCGCAAGGCGCGCCTGGAGCACTTCAAGGCGCGGAGCGCTGCCCGCATCGAAGCGCGCCTGCGCGGCGTCGCGCGCGCGCATCGACAGATCGTGGAGCTCCTGCATCAGCATCAGCCGTCTGTCGGCAACGAGCACGCCGAAGTAGGCGCGGCGCACGTCGGTCCGAACCTGGGAAATGGTCGCTGCGATCTCGGCCTTGCCGGCGCGGATCGTTGCTTCGCTCACCGTGATTCGTTTCCCGCGTTTGCCTCCGAGCTCCAGTGGAAGAACGAAACCGAACGCCTGCTTCGGGGTTTCCTTCTCAATCTCGACGGTCGCTTCCGGGTTCAGCCGCTCGCGCGCAACGGCGAGCCCAGCCAGGTCGATTGGGCCGCGCAAACGCGCGGCCGCGATCGTGGCGTTTGCGGTGAGCGCCCGTTCCACCGCGGCCTGCAGCGTCAGCGAATGGGTGTTGGCGACCTGCCCGACCGCAGGCGCGGATAGGAGCCACGAGACAACGCACGCACCGAGTACGGGTCGCCTCCCATGCCGTGACATGTCCATCCGGATATCCTGCATAACGACGCGGTGGCACAGCATCTGGGACCCTTCATGAAAGATCATGAACAGCATTGAGGTGGACCCCGTGCCCTGGACAGCCCGGAGGGGGGATAGGGTGGTGATTCAAACACAGAAGGAGGGACGCACGCCACTCAACCCGGCGCCGCTTGACTGAGACGGGGAAGTCCTGAGATCCTGATTCTCCGCGGTTCGAACCGCGGAGACGGTTTCTTAGGGCGGTTATTCAAGGGAGAAGACAGAGATGAACCGACGTGAATTCAACAAGGTACTCGGCGCGGTCGGCGTGAGCCTCGCCGCCGGTGCCCGCTCGATGGCCCAGGACAAAAAGCCGGATGACAAGGCCCCCAAGCACATCTGCAAGGCTCGCAATGAGTGCAAGGGCCAAGGCGGCTGCAAGGCTGGCGATGCGGGGTGCGCGGGAAAGAACTCCTGCAAGGGCAAAGGCGGTTGCGCCACCACGCCCCATCACGATTGCCGGGGCAAGAACGAGTGCAAGGGCCAGGGCGGGTGCGGCACCAAGGAAGCGGGCTGCCAGGGCAAGAACGCCTGCAAGGGCAAGGGCGGCTGCGCCATTCCGGTAAAACACGAGATCAAGAAGTAAGGAACGGGAACCTCGCGCCCCGAAAAGGCGCGAGGGCTACCTGTTTTTCGGCGCTACGCCTTCGCGAGATGCTCGTACTCGGAGGGTAAGTTGATGTTGGCGAATAAGGCAGGTTCGGCGTCGAGGGCGAGAAGATCGAGGCCTTCAAGGGCGGCCGTCAGCTTGAGCCGCCCGGCGAGAAGCGAGCTTCGCACGGCTTCGAGCGTCGGTTCGGTCCGAAATGCCGCGCAGACGGGCTCAAGACCGTCGGTGGTTCGGGCCATCGCGACCTCGGTGTCATCGAGTCCGTCCACGAGCCTTCGGAGCAACGAGGGCGGAATCAGCGGAACGTCGACCGCGAGCCAGAGGATCCGGTCCCGGCGGTCGGCCGAGGCCGAGAGCAGAGCTGAGTACAAGCCGCCCACCGGCCCAACTCCGCAGATGGCATCTTCGACCACGGGTACGCCAAAATCCTCGTATCGGCGCGCGGGCCCGCAGAGGATGCGGACATCGGGGGTGACGCCGCGCAACTTCGCGATCGCGTGTTCGAGGAGCGTTGACTCCCGATAGGGAAGAAGCGACTTGTCCCGGCCCATGCGCGAACTCTGGCCGCCCGCCACCACGAAGCCGCGAAGGCTCACGGTTACGAGTCTCGCCGCTTGAAGCTCCACGTCACTTCGAACTCCGACGCCAGGTCGCCCGCCTCGTTCTTGCCCAGCGACCGCGCCACGAAGGTCGCGGGTTCACCGGTCTTTGCTGCTCGCTCGATGGTGTCGGCCATGTGACCCACCTCCCGAAATGTGAACTGGGACACGCCCACGATCTTCTTGGTGAATCGGCCCCGGATTTCGGTGACCAGCATCGACACCCTGGCGTCGCTCCCCTGAACCAGAACCATGGCCGGAGCGCCGGTGGACATTTCGGCGGCCATGGACTGCGCGGCGAAGTAGGTCGAGCGGAACGGATTCTGGGTCCGCCATCCTCCGCGAAGAACCACCGTGCAACCGCCTTCATCGAGCGATCGAAGCCTCAGACCGGCGAAGGCGGCGAGGGGGAGTTGTTTCCACAGGAAGACCTTGAAGCCTAGAGGAGAGAGAACCCGCCGCCTGATCTTGTCCGCTCGATCGTTGAAAAGAGCACTGACCATCGCGGTGGGATGCTAACCCGCCGCCCGCCCGCTCACCCGTATCATCCCGAAGAGGCTTGTGTGATCGGCACCGTCATTTCCCACTATCGGGACATAAAGCGCCTGGGCGAGGGCGGCATGGGTGAAGTGTTCCTGGCCGAAGACCTGAAGCTCCGGCGAAAGGTGGCGCTCAAGATGCTCCGGCCCGATGCCGCGGTTGATCCCGAAGCGCGGGCCCGCCTCTTTCAGGAGGCTCGCGCGGCTTCGGTCCTGAACCACCCCAACGTGGCCGTGATCTACGAGGTCGACGAGACCGTCACCGAGAGCGGCCCCCTGGCCCTTATCGCCCTCGAGTACGTGCCCGGAGAGTCCGTGGTGGACTACGTCCGCCGCAACGGGACCGGACTGGACGGCGCCCTGGATTTGATCGGCCAGATTGCCGACGGCCTCGGAGCCGACGACGCCTTCACCCGCTATTACGCGGCCTGCGCGTACGCGCTTCAGGGCAACAAGGAAGCGGCGCTCGCCAGCCTCGAAAGGGCGGTTCTCATGCGCCGCGACTACACGGTGTCCCGGGCACGGATCGAACCGGAACTTCGCGGGCTGAAGGACGAGCCCGCGTTTCGCCAGCTGATCGGCTGAAGCCGTCCTCGCAGCTGGAGGTCGGCTACCGCTGCTCGAGACCCAGCGAGGCGACGAAGTCCTTTGCGACTTCCCGAGGATCGCGCTTGCGGCCGTCCACCTCGAAGTTGAGACGCCGGATGGCGGTGGCGTCGATTCGACCGGCAAGAGCCTCGATCGCTTCCCTGAGTCCGGGGTGCCGGGCGAGCGCAGCCGCCCGCGCCACCGGGATGGCGTCGTACGGCGGGAAGTAGTGTCGATCGTCCTCCAGCACAACAAAGCCCTTTACCGCGATGAGGCCGTCCGTGTGCTGCCGACGGCCAGATCAATCCGGTCGTTCTCAAGGGCCTGATAAAGGAGGCCAAGATCCATCTCCGTGGGCGGCTTGGTGAACTTGAGCCCGTAGGCGGTGGCCAGGCCGGGGAAGCCGTCGGCGCGTTCGAGGAACTCGCCGAACATTCCAAGTCGAAACTCCGCCTGGACCTTTTGAAGATCGGAAATGCGGGACAGGCCGAACCGGGAAGCGTCCTCCTTGCGGATCACGAAGGCGAAACTGTTCTCGTAGCCGAGAGGCGTCATGGCCAGAAGCCCGATTTTCTCGTAGTCGGACCTCAATGAAGCGAGGACGACCAAGCGATCGGTCTCCTTCGGGCGATTGAAGATGTCCATGAGTGCCGTGCCCGTGTATTCGACGTAGACATCGAGGTCGCCCGAGAGCAGAGCGCGGTGGCACAGCCACGCGCCGCCCAGATTGAAACGTCTAATGACCTCGAACCCGCGCGCCTCCAGCGTACGCGCCCCGATCTCCCCGAGGAGAACGGATTCGGTGAAGTTCTTCGATCCGACCACGATGCGAGGCGCGGTCGGACGAAGGTCAACCAGGGCGAGAGTGGAGAGTGCTCCCGCGAGGACGAGGATCAAACCCGAGCGCATCGGGCGATCGGAGCGGGCGAGACGGCCGAGCGCCGCATCGACGAAAACCGCCAGGAGTGCGGCCGGAATCGCACCGGCCAGAACAAGACGGGTGTCCACGGTGGCGATGCCGCGAAGGACGTACGTCCCCAGTCCACCGGCGCCCACCGCGGCGGCGATGGTGGCCGTGCCGACCGAGAGAACCGCGGCGAGGCGCACGCCCCCGAGAATCACGGGCATGGCCAGAGGAAGTTCGACGAGGCGCAGACGCTCCATCGGCTTGAGGCCGAGCGCTTCGGCCGCCTCACGCAAGGCGGGATCCACGCCGCGGATTCCGTCGTACGTGTTTCGGAGGATGGGCAGGACCGCGTAAACGATGAGCGCGAGGATGGCGGGCTTGGGTCCGATGCCGCCCACCAGGGGAAGGGGTATGAGAAGGCCGAAGAGAGCGAGTCTCGGGATTGTCTGAACCACATTGGCGAGGCCCAGCACCGGCCCGGCCCATGCCGGCCGCCGGGTCAAGAGGATGCCGAGGGGCAGTCCGATGAGGGCAGCCGCCAGGGTCGCGAGGGCCGACATGGCGAGATGTTCGACCACCAGCCGAAAGAGTTCGGCCCGGCGTTCGACCACGAACGAGAAGAAGTCGCTCATTCCGGCACACTGGCGGCGATGAACGAAGCGACGTAACCGGGCGCCGGGCTCGCGAGAAGGACTTTCGGCGTGGCGCGCTGGGCGATTCGGCCTTCGTTGAGAACGGCGACGTCGTCGGCCACGCGGCAGGCCTCGGCGAGGTCGTGAGTCACGATGATGGCGGTCTTGTGGAG
>JANLWV010000190.1:0-37764 GCA_031364765.1 Vicinamibacteria bacterium | reverse complement strand
CCCCCGCCTCTGCCGAACGCCCTCGTCGACCAGGCGGGGGGAAGGCCTGCTCCTTTGGAAGCTGTTTGATCGCTTCTTTCCAGAAGTCGATGAAGATGGGCAGCGAGGTCCGCGCGCCATCCTGCCCTCGACCCAACGACTTCCTTTTGTCGTCGAAACCGCTCCAAACGCCCGCCACCAGCTCCCGCTCGAAACCCACGAACCAGGTGTCACTCCAGTTGTCGGTCGTGCCCGTCTTCCCGCACAGGGGGCGGCCGAGCGACTTGGCTCTCACCGCGGTGCCGCGCTCGACCACCCCGCGCAGGATGTTGGCCATCGTGGCCGCGGTTTCGGGTCTCAGCGCATCGTGGGCCTCGGGCAGGGACTCTTCGAGGACGTTGCCTTCGCTGTCGGTGATCCTGGTGATCAGCATGGGGGTCATGCGCAGGCCTTCATTCGCGATCGCGCCGAAGGCGGCGACCATCTCGTCGAGCGTCGCTTCCCCGGCCCCAATGGCGATAGGCAAGTAGGGCGGCAGTTCGTCCTTGAGCCCGAGCTTCCTCGCGAACTCAATGCCTTTCTCGATCCCGATGGCCTGGAGTGTCTTGATCGCCGGAATGTTTCGACTCCCTTCCACCGCCTCCTGAACCGTCATCGAGCCCACAAATTTCATATCGTAGTTGTGGGGCGACCAGGTCGGCGAACCGGCCGAGGTGAAGGTGATAGGTGAATCGACAATGAGAGTGTCTGGTCCCCAGCCGAGACTCTCGACCGCGGCGGAATAGACGATCGCCTTGAAAATGGAGCCCGTCTGGCGATGAGCCTGAACCGCCCGGTTGAACTTGCTGCGTTCGAAGTCGAACCCTCCCACCATCGCTCGAACCGCTCCGGATCTTGTCTCCATGGCCAGGAAGGCGGATTCGGCCTCCGGTTCCTGCTCGAGCGCCACCTCCGCCACGCGCCTTTCGCTCGTGCCCTCGAGCTTGACGATTCGCACCAGCACGATGTCGCCGGTCTTGACTACATCGGACACGCGCGATCGGCCCGTCCACGAAACCGCCTTCGCGGGGAGCCGGCCTTCGGTTTCACCGATCCTGAGGATGGCCATGTCCTTGCCCGCCGACGTGACCACGCCTCGCACCACTTCACCCGCACCCACGGGTTGACGCCAGTCGGCGAGACTGAATCCAGGGGGAATTGCCCCGTCCTTCAACGCGGATTCGCGAACCGGTCTGAAGCCGCGGGCGGCCCGGTCGTTCCTCAGGATTCCGTCCCGAACGGCGCGATTCGCGGCCTCCTGTAGCTTGGGATCAAGGGTGGTGTAGACCTTGAGGCCGGCGCGGTAGATCCCGGAGAACCCGTAGTCTCGCTCCAGCGTCTTGCGCACCTCTTCAAGGAAGTACGGGGCAATGGATGAAGGAGAACGACGTGCGGTGACGCCCAGCGGCTGATACTGGGCGACCTGAGCCTTTGCGGGCGTGATGTAGTTCTCCGCCGCCATCCGATCCAGGGCGTGATTCCGGCGCCGGAGTGCTGCTTCAGGGTGGTCGAGGGGTGAGAGCCGGGTTGGACTCTGAGGGACGCCGGCAATGAGGGCCGCTTCTTCGAGGTTCAGATCCTTTGCTGACTTTCCGAAATAAAAACGACTCGCCGCCTCGACACCGTAGTTGCCGTGCCCGAAATTCACCAGGTTGCAATACAGAGTGAAGATCTCTTTCTTGGTGAAACGGCGTTCGATCTCGAGAGCCAGAAGAATCTCCCGCAGCTTCCGCTCGTAGGTCTTTTGGGGAGACAGGAAGAGCAGACGGGACAACTGCATAGTGAGGGTGGAGAATCCCTGGTTCTTGCGACCCGATCTGACGTTCGCCCAGAGCGCGCCGGGGATTCGCCAGAGATTGATGCCGATGTGATTGAAGAAGTTTTCGTCTTCGGTGGCGATGATCGCGTTGCGCAGAACTTCAGGGATCTCTTCGTATCTGATGAGAACGCGTTTCTCGATCGCGAACTCGCCCAGAATCGATCCATCGCCCGCGAAGACCTGCGTGACGATGTTGGGTTTCAGTTCCTCGAGCTGCTCGACTTGGGGCAGATCGCCGCCGACCGCCATCAGCGCACCCACAAACGAGCCGACCACGATGCATCCCGCCACCAGAAGGGGCGCGCGATTCTGCCAGACGAGCGTCTGGAGTTGCCTGAAGCCGAGGGTCATTCGCCCGCTACTCTACGGCGGCGGGAGTGTTTGCTCAGTGCTCCTGCGGAGGCCGACGCCTGGTCGCGCGATCGTCCGATGATCCGCCCTGAGGAGAGGTGCTCGGCGGCGGGTTTTTCGGCTGCGATCTCTCGACTCCTTCGGGGCGAGATCTCTCCCGGCCCTCGGCGCCGGGTCTCACTGGCGCGGGTCTCGACCGCTCGGGTGGCGGGCTGCTTTCCCGGGCTTGTGGGTCGTCGCGCGGCGGGGGGTCTCTCCTGCGGGCCGAAGCGGCATCGCCCCGTGGGGGCGCGGGCTCACCTTCCGTGGAGTTTGGACGAGTGATCGACCGGAAGAAGCGGTTCAGCAACGGATCGCTGGCCGGACGCTCGCGGCTGCTCTCTGGCCGTGCCGAGTCGTTTCTGGGTCCGAGCTGGGACTCGGGGGTCAAACGGTCGGCCTGACGCGGCCGGGCCGAATCGGCGGCCGGCGATGAAGCCGATGCGCCGATCGAGGAGCTTAAGTCACTGGGTCTCGCCCGGCTGCGAGCATTATCCTGTTCGTCCTTGAAACCGTCCTGGCCGATTCCCCGACGCCTCCGGGACTCGGGGGTTGGTATGGTTGTGGTCGGGTCAGACCGAAGCTCCGGCGTGCTGTCGCCCGGGGAAGGGCGGACGTAGATCCGTGGCGCGCCGTCGGACCCTCCACCCGAGCGGCCCCCGCCACGCCTTACCGCCGAGGCGGCCTCGGCCAGTCCGGAGCCTTGGCCCGCGCGGCCTTCCGAGGCCCTTCTGGTTTCGCGAAACTCCCGATCCGGAGCGACGCCCGGATTCCAGACGACGGCGCGCTGCGCCTCATCCACCGGCACGTCCACGCGACGACGGTGGATTTGGGCGCGGCCCATGTCGGAGCGATTGGTAAACGACCAACCGCGACCCGAAGTAGGCGAGCGGGCATCGCCGTGCCCAAACGCGCGTCCGCCCGTTCCGTAGGCTAATGAACCCACCGGACGATCGTTGAAGCCGAGGGCGCACCACCCGATGGTGTTGCTCCACCTCCCGACCGGCGATGACCACGAGACCCACGCGGCCGAAAAACCAAGCCGCGGCATCCAGTGCCAGCCAATTCCTGACGAATAGCCCCAGCGGCCATAGTGCGACGTCACAAAGCCCCAGGGT
This sequence comes from Vicinamibacteria bacterium, assembly GCA_031364765.1. Lineage (GTDB taxonomy): Bacteria > Acidobacteriota > Vicinamibacteria > Fen-336 > JAGNNV01 > JAGNNV01. Next base: position 34,419 of record JANLWV010000190.1, on the reverse strand, counting down.
TCGTCGGCCACCCAGGTCCAGCCGTAGAGCGTGTAAACCCAGCGGCCGTAGGTGTAGGGCGCCCAGTCGTAGGCGACCCGGGGCACGTAGACGTAGCCCTGGGGTTCGTCGTAGACCCATTCCCCATTTCGGTCGAGCTCATCTCCGTAGCCGTCGAGTTCGTCCGGGAGTCGATCGTGATTGCGGGCTATCCGGTTCAGTTCTGCGGAACGCTCGTCGCACCAGCGGTCAAAATCGTCGGCATGGGCCCGCTGATATCGGAAAGGGCCAGAGACCCTCTGATCGGCGTAGATCACGCGCTCGCCGTCGCGCAGGCTCAGTCGCTCGCCCGCAAAATCGGCAAGAACCTCGCCCTCGCTCACGGAGATCACGGTCTCAAAGGCTCGCACGTCGACTCTGAACGCGGCCGCTCCGGTGGTGGTGACGCTGCCCCCCGGGGCGCGGAACTCGAAGCCCGGACCCCCGGAACGCACACGCGCGCCGAATGAACCCGCGAAGACGCGCAGGCCCAGTCGTTCGTCCTGATCGTGGCCGCCCCTCCCGAGAGAGTCCACCTTGCTGCGCTCGGCAATCCAGAGGACCTCGCCTTCGGCGAAGACGATCTCGGCCCGGCCCGAATCGTCGGTCCAGACCCGGTCGCCCGGAAGGAATGGCATGTTGAGTACGGCCTCATCGGAACCGGCTTCGTCGGCTCGCTGGATCGTTACTCCACCCATCGTCTCGAGGAATCGCCCATCCCGGTACCGAAAGTCCTGCGCTGAAGCGAGGGAAACGAGAGAAGTGACGGTGAGGCCCAGCGCCACTGCGGCCATTCGAATCGGCGGGGTGAGTCTTGGCATGATCAGCAATCTCCCGAGGTTGGTATCGAAAGAGCGAAGCAACGATCGTGCCCAGGGGGTTCGAAAGGCTAAATCAAACATCAACAGAGAGTTGGACCGTATGAGCCGACGCTGGCGACCCAGTCTTCGAAGCCTAGCGAGGACGCGACCGTCTCAAGCAGGGGAAGGCGGGCTCCTAACGCCGCTCACCGAACCGGATCATCATGGACGCGAAGAGTCGGTGGTAGCGGATCTCTCTCTCCGAGTCGGCGATTCCGTCGTTCTTTCTGGAGGCCGGTACTTTCCCGCTTTCGCGAATGTACGCAACGTCGAAGAGAACCCTCCCGACCGTGACGCCAAGGCCGGCCGTGACTCCGGAGAACGAGGGCTTTACGTCGGGAAGGGGCAATGCGCCCACCGGACTGTTGAGTCTGATGATCACGGGCTGACCGTCTCGAAAGAAGCCTGCCCGCACCGGAAGCAGGACATTTCCCGACGGGCCCAGACGCAGGACCCATTCGGCGCCAATTCGTAACTGGCTGGTATCGGCCTGGCCATTCCTCCCTTCTTCAACGGCCGGGAAGGGCAGTGTTTGATAGAGATCCACTCGGGGGGTCACGTCCCTCTGTGGCAGTGAAAAAAAGCCCGCGATTGTCGCGTTCGACCAGGCGGTGCGCGTGAAGTCAGCGGAAAGAGTGATCGTGTTGGTGACGCGGTACGAAGCGCCCAGGCCATAGACGCTGGGAAACCGGATTCGCACATCCCCCTCTTCATGATTGATGGTTGGGGTCGGGACTTGACCCGTGGTCCCGTCGAGGGCCGTCCCGACGTCTGTCCGGTCCTTGGTGAGAAAGATGTTGGCGCCAAAGGGGGTCTTCAAAACCGCCCCCAGATTGAGCTTCGGTGCGGGTGTGAAGAGCAGCCCGAAATTGAAGTTTGTTCCCGCGATGAACCAGTCGCTCTCGATCTTCCGGTCCGGCCGGATCACTTCCTGTGAAAATCCGTTGATCCATCGGTTCACGCTCACCCCGACGCGCAGACGGTGGTGAACCTCGAAACCGGACGAGAGGGAGAGGGTGTCGAAGCCGCCTCTTCCCTCAACCGTGAACTCGGTGGGGAGAATCTTCTCTCCGTTCGGAAGGAACCCGCTCTTCAGCATGGTTCCCTCGCTTCGTCTGCTTCCAGAGAAGGAGAAGCTGCGCTGATACGAAAGCTGAATGGCCCCGGTTCGTCCCCCGACCCGCAGGGGATAGGCGGCTCCGATGAAATCGGCTACGGAACCTCGAAGCTGGTCCGTGCTGGTGATCGGCTGCGAGGGCGCCGTGGACTCGTCGAGCCTTGGGATTCTTTGAGAGAAATCGTTTTGAGCTCCGACCAGAGAGAGTTCAGAGCGCCGCAGGTAGCTCAGGCCCGCGGGGTTCCAGGAAGCGGCGGTCGCGTCATCGGCCCGGGCCAGAAAAGCTCCGCCCATGCCGAAGGCCCGGGCGCCTGAGCCCACCACCACGTTCATGCGTCCGTAGAAGGACGCGAGCTCATCCTGATTGACCCGGGCGAAGTCCTGACCTCTCGCCTCCAGGGCTCCGGATCCGAGAACGGCTGCGGCCACGGAGACCGCGGAGAATCTCTTCTGGAAAGTCGCGTGGACCATTACTTGAACTTCTTGCCGGGGCGGGTGTTCGAGGCAGGATACACCGCTCGCCGCACGGGCGAACGGCGGTGTCGACCAGCGCTGCACATCTGTTCACCCTGTCCCCGCGCCTTGTGAGGTCATAGACGCTGGTAAAGTCCCGGGCGAGTTACCCCTTCTTGAGCGACGAAAACACCGAAACTGTTTCCTCCGTGGGGGAGCGTGCCCTCATCGCGCGTTTGCGCTCCCGTATCGCCGCAACACCGGGTGTGAAGGTCGGAATTGGCGATGATTGCGCCCTTGTCGATACAACCTCGGCCTCGCTTCTCACCACGGACGCCTTGGTGGAGGGAATTCACTTTGATCGCGCCCTGACCCCCGCGCGGCTTCTGGGGCGCAAGGCTCTTTCGGTCAATCTCTCGGACATCGGCGCCATGTCGGGCGTCCCTCGTTACGCCCTCATCAGTCTTTGTCTTCCGCCGTCCTGCTCCGTCGATTTTTTTGACCGGCTCTACGAGGGCCTCATCGAACGCGCGGCCGAAGTGGGCGTGGGGATCGTGGGCGGGAACCTATCCGCCACGACCGGGCCTATCACGATTGCCGTCACGCTTCTCGGCACGGGCGATCGGCCGATTCTCCGTCAGGGGGCGCAGGTGGGCGACCTGGTCGTTATCACCGGCGGCCTGGGCGCCGCGGCCGAGGGACTGCGGCTGCTTCGCGAGGGTGTGCGGCTCGCCGACGACGGCGTGGTCATTGATACCGGAATCTGGACGCCGTCTTCCGAAGCTCCCCTCGCCCGCTGCGTCCGCGCTCAGCTGGATCCAACGCCGCCTCTCGCCTTTGCTCGCGCCATGTCTGAAATCTCCGGCACGGTGCGCGCCATGATGGATCTCTCCGATGGCCTCTCGATCGATCTGATCCGGCTTTGCGCGGAGAACTCGATCGGCGCCCTCATCGACCCCCTGGCGGTTCCGGTGGATCCCGCGGTCGCCATGATCGAACGCGCCCGGGGAGGAGATCCTCTGCCGCTCGCGCTTCATGGGGGCGAGGACTACCAGCTGCTGATGGCGGTTTCACCCGAAAGCATCGATGCGGTGAGGGATATGGCGTTCGTCTGGGACCTGCCGATCACGGTCATCGGTCAGTTCGTCGTGGGAGCGCCGGTGGTTTCCATCCAGGTGGGCGAGTGGATCGAGCCGCTCAAGTCCCAGGGCTACGACCACTTCGGTTTCAAAGAGGCCCAGCGCTCGAACGTCTCCTCGGTCACCTAACCGGCCGCACCGCCCGGTGATCCGACGTCGCCCTCATTGCCGCGTAGAACCTGATGCATGACGCCCTGAAGAGTCTTCTTCATCTGAAGGACCCACCGCACCGCACCGCACTCGCGTTCGGCGTCGGGGTTTTCATCGCCTTCTCGCCTTGGCTCGGTCTCCATACCCTGATAGCGATTGCCATCGCCTTCCTCTTCCGACTGAATCGCTTGGCCGTTCTCGCGGGGGCCTGGATCAACGCGTGGGCCCTGGCGCCCTGTTATGCCTTTGGTACTTTCATTGGAGCGTTGCTGCTCGGAGTCGACGCGGGGGACCTGAAGGCCGTCGACTGGAGTCAGGGGATCGGAGCTCTAAGCTCCACGCTGAGCACGCTCTTTTGGCCGATTTTGCTGGGGAACACGGTGCTGGGTCTCGTCGTCGCCGCACCCGCTTACGTTTTGTGCCGTAAGTTCCTGGAGGCCCGGGCCCAGCGGTTGAAAGGGAAGACCGAAGACGCCCAGGCTGGCGGCTAGTGTCCCGCCTCGTAGGTACGTGGCACATGCGAGTGTCGAGGCGCCTGGAGGGCAAGGCGTCGAGGAGGCCGCATATCCAGCATATGCAACGAGCGCGAAGCTTCCCCTTGGGGAAGCGCAAGCCTGGCCTTGGGCCACGAGCAACGCAGCGATCCGGGATGCATCGGCGCTCCCATGTGTCGCGTACTTACGAGGCGGGACACTAGAGCGGCGGACGGTTCGCGCCGACGCCCATCAGCCGTTCCACCGCGCCACCTGCTCGGAGGAGTGTGGCTTCCGCGAATGCCGGACCCACGAACTGCATCCCTACCGGAAGGCTATTCGAGACGCCGCACGGCACCGAGATCCCCGGCACGCCAGCGAGATTGGCGGGTACCGTGAAGACATCCGCGAGGTACATCTCAAGCGGGTTCGCCGTCTTCTCTCCGAGCTTGAACGCGGTCGACGGTGTGGTGGGCGTTGCGATCACGTCACACGAGGCAAACGCGGTCTCGAAGTCGCGACGGATGAGGGTCCGGACCTTTTGAGCCCGGAGATAGTAGGCATCGTAGTAGCCCGAGGAGAGGACGAAAGTCCCGAGAATGATCCGGCGCTTGACCTCGGGGCCAAACCCCGCATCCCGGGTTTCTCCGTACATGTCCTTGAGGGTCGCGCGGGCGGCCTCGGAATCGACCCGCAGACCGTACCTCACGCCGTCAAATCTCGCGAGATTCGACGAGGCCTCCGCCGTGGCCACCAGGTAGTAGGTGGCAATGGCGTGGGGCGCGTTCGGCAGCGCTATGTCGACAACCTCCGCTCCGTCCGCCTGGAGCGCGGCGATCGTCCGGTCGAACTCCGCAAGGACGCCGGCGTCGACCCCGGTTTTGAGGAAGGCGCGGGGGACGCCCACTCGGAGTCCCCTTGTCGGTTGAGACAGCGAAGCACCGTAGTCGTCCGTGGCTCGCGGACTGCTCGTAGCGTCGTGCACGTCCTGCCCGGCGATGACCGACAGCGCCAGGGCCGCGTCACCGCAGGACCTTGTCAGAGGACCAATCTGGTCGAGCGAGGACGCAAACGCGACCAGGCCATATCGACTGACGCGACCGTAGGTGGGCTTGAGACCGACGACACCGCAAAAAGCCGCCGGCTGCCGAATCGATCCGCCGGTATCCGACCCTAAAGCCAGGGCGGCGAAGCCTGCGGAGACCGCCGCCGCCGACCCTCCCGACGACCCTCCGGGCACCCGCGTCACGTCCCAGGGATTCCGAACCGGCCCAAAGGCGCTGTTCTCGTTGGAGGAACCCATCGCGAACTCATCCATGTTGAGTTTCCCGAGAACGATGGCGCCCGCGCTCTTCAGTCTCGTGATCGCCGTCGCTTCATAGGGCGGCTGGAAGCCCTTGAGAATCTTTGAACCGCAGGTCGTGGGGAGTCCGCGGACATGCATCACATCCTTGACCGCGATGGGCACGCCGGCCAGCGGTCCGAGGTCTTCGCCTTGAGCGAGCCGCGCGTCGATGGTTCTCGCCTCCGCCCGAGCCGCGTCGTCGGAGAGGGCTAGAAACGCTCCGATCCCGCCATCCTTCTTGGCGATGCGCGAAAGATGCGCCTCCACGACCTCGCTCGCCGAAGCCTTCTTTCCTCTGATCGCCGCCGCGAGCTCGCCCACGCCCATGGACGTGAGGGCGCTCATCCGCCAAGCACCTGGGGGACGCGGAACAGGCCCGCTTCTTTGTCGGGAGCATTCCGAAGCGCGTCATCACGCGTCAAATCGTGTTTCGCCTCGTCGGGCCGGAAGCGTTCGCCTTCGGTTCCATGGCTCATCGGTGGCACACCCACGAGGTCGATGGCCTCGAGCGACTCCGCATACTTCAGGATCTCTCGGAGGTCCTGGGCGAGCGACCGGGTTTCCTCCTTCGAGAGGGAAAGTCGCGCCAGGGTCGCGATGTGGGTGAGGAGTTTGTCTTCGATCTCAACCATAGAGCCCGCGTACTATAGCGGCCCATGCTGGAGAGGTCGTTTCGGGTTTCCGTCGGTCCGAGGATGGGCGAACGGACCCCTACCGGGCCCATGACGCTGGCCGGTGTGGTGCTGCTCGCGTGCGCCGTCATCCGGCTCTCCGGACTCGACCACGCGGGCTTCTCGTTCTGCTATTTCAAGGCCTTGACCGGTCACGCATGCCTGACCTGTGGCGCTACCCGGGCCTTCGGCCACCTCTCGCGATTTGACCTGCCGAGTGCCCTTGCCATCCAGCCCCTGGTGACCGTGGGGACGCTCGGCCTCCTGACCTGGGGGGCGTTCGATGCTCTCCTTCTCCTTGCTTCGAAACGAACCGTCGTCCGAATGGAAGGGAGGGCGTCGCGGTTTATCCTGATCGCTGGTGTCATCCTCGCTGCGATCAACTGGATCTACCTGCTGGCTACGGGTGTTTGACCTCATAGCCAAAAACCTCTCTGAAGCGGGCGCCGAGTCGTTCCTCGACCTCGTGCTGATCGACCTCGCCTCCGAGTAACTTCTGTAGCGAGGTGACGCCCTGGTCGCGAAGACCGCAGGGAACGATGAGGTCGAACCCGGACAGATTCGTGTTTGCGTTGAAGGCGAAGCCATGGGACGTTACCCAGCGCGAAATCCGGACGCCGACCGCCCCGATCTTGTCATCTCCAACAAATGTGCCGCTCTTCCCGGCGATCCGCCTCGCGGTGAAACCGTAGTCACCGCTGACGCGGATCATCACTTCCTCGAGATCGCGCACGTACCGATGGACGTCCCTCCGTCCTTCCGGAATCTCGATGATCGGGTATCCCACCACCTGCCCGGGACCGTGGTACGTCACGTCACCGCCCCGCCCCGCTTCAAAAAGGTCCACCCCAAACACTCGCAGAAGGGCTTCGGAGGTGAGGAGGTTTTCGGCCCGAGCGTTACGACCGAGCGTGACCACGGGGTCGTGCTCCAGAAGCAGCAGAGTGTCGAAGACGACGCCACGTTTCCGCTCCTCGACGAGTTGCTCCTGAAGGGCGAGGCCTTTAGCGTAGGAGACCCGACCGAGGTGGCGGATGTCGAGCGGTGTTTTCTCACCGCCCGCCGCCTTGGCCTGACTTGCGTCCGAGGTCGTAACTAGAGTGCCGATTCGTCGAAGTTCTGGAGGCTGTTCTTGAAGTGGGCCATGAACTTGTCGGCTTCCGATCCGTCCACGATGCGATGGTCGAAGGTCAGACAGAAGTAGGCCATGGTCCGAATGGCGATGGCGTCTTCACGAACCACCGGACGCTTCTCTATGGTGCCCACGCCGAGGATGGCAACCTGCGGCTGAGAGATGATGGGCGTGCCGAAAAGGGAACCAAAGACTCCCGGATTCGTGATCGTGAAGGTCCCACCCTGGACTTCCTCGACTCTTAGTTTCTTGGTGCGCGCCCGTTCACCAAGATCGTTCACCGCCCGGGCGAGACCGAGGATGTTCTTCTCGTCCGCTGCGGAGATCACCGGCACAATGAGGCCCCAGTCGAGGGCCACGGCTATGCCGATATTGATGTCCCTGCGGTAGACGATGGAGTCGCCTTCCACACTCGCGTTGAGGACCTTGAATATCTTGAGGGCATCGGTCGCCGCCTTCACGATGAACGGCGTATACGTGAGATTCACGTTGCTGCGCTCCAGGTAGGCTGGCTTGTACTTCGCCCGAAGCATGGCCACCTGGGTCATGTCGACTTCCCAGACCGTCGAGACATGAGCCGAGGTCCGCTTCGAGAGGACCATGTGGTCGGCCGTCTTCTTCCGGATGGGCGACATCGGGACCACGTCCACTCGCGGCCCGGTGGACCTGGGCGCCGGGGTTTGCCCAGTGTTTGTCGATGGCGGCGCGTCCGGCACGCCGATCGCCACTGCGGCCGAACGGAGGGCGGGCATCGGGGGCGGAGCCACCGGGGGAACTCTGGGAACCGGGGGTGGGGCTACGGCTCGGACCGGAAGCGTGGCTGCGGCCGGGACGGGAGGAGGGGCTGCTGCCGGGACCGGGACCGGGGCTACGACCGGGACGGGAGGAGGGGCGACGGCCGGGACGGGAGGCGGGGCTTCCGGCGTGCGCGCGGCCACGGGGGGCGGAGGTGCATGGGAAGCGGCGGCCGCGGGCGCCGCCGCCGGCGCGTCTTGGCGGATCGTGGCGTGCGTCCGCGTCTCAACATAGGACAGGATGTCTTCGCGAGTGACCCGGCCACCGAGACCCGTTCCGCGTACCTCGTTGATGTCGACTCCGTACTCGAGCGCAATCTTCCGGACGACCGGAGAACTCCGCGCCATTCGGAGCTCGCTGGAAGTCATACCTTCGCGAGAGGGCTCGGCAACGGAGTTGACAGCCGAAGAACTGTCGTCGGCTGGCGCGGCAGCGGGGGCTGCAGCAACGGCGGGAAGTTTCGGTGGAGCGGGTGCGGGCGCGGGAAACAGAGCTGCAGGCGCCGCGGCCACGACCGGAGGCTTAGGCGGAGCGGGGGCGGGCGCGGGAAACGGAGCTACAGGCGCCGCGGCCACGACCGGAGGTTTAGGCGGAGCGGGTGCGTATGTGGGAATCGGAGCCGTGGCCGGGACGGCCGGGGGTGTCTGGGGACGGGCAGCCGGGGCGGCCGCCGTCGGAGCCGGGGACGCGACCGCAGCGCCGGCGCCGCCGATTCTTCCCACCACGCTGCCGACTTCGACCGTGGTGCCCGGCTGAATCAGGATCTCCGTGAGCACGCCGGCAATGGGCGCCGGAATCTCCGCGTCGACTTTGTCGGTGGATATCTCAAAGAGCGGTTCATCCCGTTTGACCGCGTCGCCGACCTTTTTGAGCCACTTTGTGACGGTGCCTTCCGCGATGGATTCGCCCATCTGCGGCATGATCACGTCGGTCATTGTTACCTCACACGAAGAAGAAGGGCGTAGCCACGAAGATCGGAACCGAAGCTTTTGTCGCCGCCTGGAAACGAACACATAGTCTAGCTTTGAAGAGTGGATCGTCCTTCAGTACTCAGCGAGGGCGCGGATCGCATCGGCGATCTTCGAAGCGTTCGGCAGGAAGAACTCTTCGAGCGGCGGCGAGTACGGAACCGGGGTATCCGGCGGGGCCACACGGACAATCGGGGCGTCGAGGTGAAGGAAGGCAAACTCGGCGATGAGAGCCGCGATTTCGCCGCCCGGACCACCGGTCTTGGTGGCTTCGTGGACGATCAGAGCCCGCCCCGTCTTCTTCACCGTCTCCAGAATCCGAGGACGGTCCATGGGCAGCAGCGTCCGGAGATCGAGGATCTCGACGCTGAGGCCTTCAAGAGCCACGATCTCCGCGGCCTCAAGGGAGGCGTGGACCATCGCCCCATACGTGATGATCGAAACATCCTCGCCCGCAAGGGCCACCCGGGCCTCGCCGATCGGTGTTGTGTAGTCGCCTTCGGGCACGTCCTCCTTCAGCCGCCGTTAGAGGAACTTGTGCTCGAGAAAAATAACGGGATCGGGGTCGCGAATCGCCGCGATCATCAAGCCCTTCGCGTCGGTGGGGGTGGCGGGGACGACAATCTTCAGACCGGGGACGTTCATAAAGTACGACTCGGGACTCTGCGAGTGGAAGGGTCCGCCGTGGACCCCGGCGCCGGCCGGCCCACGGATCACGATAGGCACGCCGCCGCCCCAGCGATACCGGCTTTTCGCCGCGTAGTTCACGATCTGATTGAAACCGCAGGCGATGAAGTCGATGAACTGCAACTCCGCAATGGGTCTCATGCCGAAGAGCGAAGCGCCGATCGCCGCGCCGATGAGGCCGGTTTCGGAGATGGGCGTGTCGATGATCCGCTCGGGACCGAACTTTTCCAGGAACCCCTGGGTGACCCGGAAGGCGCCGCCGTAGGCGCCCACGTCTTCACCAAGAATGAAAACACGCGGATCTCGGGACATCTCCTCGTCCATGGCCTGCCTTATGGCTTCGAGGTACGTGAGTTGGGCCATGGCGCTATCGTTTCCGCGCCAGCTTTGATTCCCGCACAATTTCGGGCGTCGCGTCTTCGGCCGTGGATCCGAAGTACACGTCGGTGCTGGCCGTGCTGCCTAAGGGCATTGGGGACGCCTCAGCGCTGGCGAGCTCCGTGACGAGTTCCTCGTCCACCCGGGTTGCGATGGCCTGAAGATCGCTCGCGGCCAGGCCGTTTGTGAGCAGAAACTTCTCGAAGCGAGCGATGGGGTCACGTGGCGCCCATATGTCCAACTGCTCCTGGGGCACGTACTTCATGACGTCGTGCTCGGCGTGGCCTTTCATCCTCATGGTCAACGCCTCGATCAGCGTCGGTCCGAGCCCCTGGCGCGCTTTCTGGATGGCCGTCCGGGTCGCGTCATACACGGCGAGGACGTCGTTGCCGTCCACCTGATCTCCGAAACATCCGTAAGCCTTGGCCCGATCCACAAACCTCGTGTTGGCGGTCTGCCGCGCGGTCGGCGTCGAATAGGCCCAGCCATTGTTTTCGACGATGAGCACGAGCGGGGCTTTCTGAACGCAGGCCAGATTCAAACCCTCATGAAATGCCCCGGTCGAGGTTCCTCCATCGCCGATCCAGGTGAGCGCGACCGTACGCCGGCCGTTCATTCGTTCGGCCATAACCGCGCCGGTAAGGATCGGGATCATGTCGCCGAGCATCGAGATCACCGAAGGCATCGAACCCTCGGGGGACAGCCAGCCGAAGTGCACGTTCAAGTCGCGCCCGCGCGTGGGTGAATCGGCCTTGGCCATGTACTGGCAGAAGATGTCGTGCGGCGAACCGCCGCGAACCAGAATGGCGCCCAGATTGCGAATCAGAGGTGTGAAGATGTCGCCTCGCTCCAGGGCGTAGGCGCTTCCGATCGAGCAGGCCTCCTGGCCTAGGCTTCGATAGAGACCTCCCACCACCTTGCCCTGGCGGTAGAGATTCGAGAGCTTCTCTTCGAGACCTCGATTGAGCTTGAGGAAGTAGTAGAGCTCAATCAGCTGTCCTGGGGCGAGGCGATCTGCGGAAGGTTTGTCCGAAGTCACGGGGCGGGGATTCTACCCGTGGCCCCTGGACCGTAACTTGCGAGAATGAGCCCGTGATCGAAACTGTCTTTCTTGACGCGGGCGGGGTCCTCGTTCACCCGAACTTCGATCGGGTCGCCCTAACTCTTGGGGGTCACGGCGTGAAGACAAGCGGCGAGGCTCTCCGCCTGGTTGAGCCTCTCGCAAAACGCGACCTCGAGGATCCTTCCTTCATCAGGAGTTCCGACGACGACAGCCGGGGCCTCGTGTATTTCGCGACGGTCTTGCGGCGCGCGGGAATCGAGATCGACGACCCGGTTCGAGACGCGCTCACGGAACTTCGCGCGTATCACGCCGCGAACAACCTCTGGGAGACCGTCCCCGAAGAGTTGATCCCGTTTCTCGGCCGCTTGCGCGCGCGCGGTCTGAGGCGCGTGGTCGTCTCCAACGCGAACGGCACCCTTCACGCTCATTTCGATCGTCTGGGTCTCACCCCGTATTTCGACGCCGTCTTCGATTCGCATGTGGAGAAAGTCGAGAAGCCCGACCCTCGCTTCTTCGAGATCGCCCTGGAACGAAGCGGATCGCGGAAGGAGACGACGGTTCACGTGGGCGACTTCTATGAGATCGACGTGGTCGGCGCACGTCGTGCTGGACTTGAGGCAATCCTGCTCGACCCCACCGGCCTGAACCACGATCGCGATTGCGTGCGTGTGCGTTCGCTGGACGATCTGGCCACGAAACTTGGCGCGTAGGACCGACCCTCGGGGTTGCCTTACAACGCCGCGCGTCTCGACACCCTGCGGCTTAGTGCCCCGATCCACAAATGCGGTGGCATTCGAACGCCCAAGCATCCCGTGTGTGGCTCGTCGGTTGCATAAGCCCCTCTATGCGCCGCTCCTCACGCCTTGCGATACGGGCGCCCCGGCATTCTCGGTGCGTCACCGTGTTTATGGACCTGGGCACTCAACCAGACGAGGACGAGTGACACAAATGCGCTCACGTACCCCATCATCGCGTAGCCGACTGTGGAGAAGACGAAACCCGACAGCGCGCTTCCCGCGCCGGCGAGACTGGTCAGCACGAAGTCATTGATGCTCTGAATCCGCGCCCGCTCACCCTGGGTCAGGCTGTCCGAGAGAAGCGTCGAACCGCCCACGTAGCAGAAGTTCCAGCCAAGTCCCAGAAGGAAGAGAGCGAAGGCGAGCGCCGCCACGTCCGTGGAGATCGTCGCCGTCAAACAGGAAGCGACGAGAACCAGGGCCCCGACCCCGATCAGCGGGCCCCTTCCCCACCTGTCGGCAAAGCGTCCGGACACCACCGAGAACGCGTACATCCCGAAGACATGAGACGACATGACCGCCGCGATGCTCGAAAGCGCGTGATGGTGGTGCGACATGTGCAGGGAAGTGATGACCATCAGCATGACCATGACGAGCTGCGACAGGGCCATGGTGAGACCGGCAATCTGAATCCCACGATCGCTCAGGATCTCCCGCACCGGCCGAATCGCGGTCAGAGGGGCCGCGGTTGCGCCCTGAACCTCCCGGGCCAGATCGCGAGGGTCCGGCCGCAGGAGGACGGCCACGACCACAGCACCGATGGAGAAAAACGCGGCGCTTGCCGCATAGGGGCCGGCGAGGGGCGGCCCTCTAAAGGCGGCCGCCAGCGCCGACATGGGGGCCACCAGCGCCGGGCCGAGAACCGCTCCGACGGTTCCGCCGAGAACCACCGTCGAAATGGCCCGCCCCCGCTCCTCAACTCGGTGAACCTCGCCCGCCATGAACCTCGCGAGTTGGAGGGCGGAATTGGCCGCCCCCATGAGAGCGAGTCCGAGGACGAAGCCCGGGAACGAATGCCGGACCACGAATAGGGACGCGATGATGGCGCCAAAGACGCCCACCAGGAGGCCCAGCGAGAGCGTCTTTCGACGTCCGATGGGATCCATCAGGCGGCCCCAGACGAGTGTCGCCAGAGCACCGCCCGCCCAGTAAAAAGCCGTCGGAACCCCCGCGAACGAAGGCCGGCCCGAGAGTTCCGCGCCCACAATCGGTGTGACGGTTGCGGCCACGAGGAAGCCGGCCGATCCCATCGCCTGCGCTCCGAAGAGCGTCCACTTCAGCTTGCGCGCCGCCGCTCCTGTCGGCATCAGGCTTTGAAGGGAAGCGACACGATCTCCGCCTCAAGTCCGGCAAGGCTCACCCGTGTTCCCGCTTCGGCATGCGAGCGATGCACAAACCCCATCGCGATGGCGCCGAACTCCGGCGAAAGGCCGGCGCTGGTCACTCGACCGATGACCTTCTCGTCGGCCATGATCTCGTCTCCAGCCGATGCCAGCCGCGAGCCCCTCAAGCCACGGAACCTCTTGTTGACGTTGCCCCCTCGACCCTCGAGCCGCGCCACAACTTCCTGGCCCAGATAACACCCCTTCGAGGGCGAGTGGTAAACCTCGAGTTGACCCGTCTCGTGCAGGAGGTTCTCTTCCTTCACGTCGATTCCGTGCCACGGGATGCCTTCCTCGACGCGAAGCGTTTCGAGTGTCGGCTGGCTTAAGGGCTCGCCGAGCAGAGAGCGGAGCTTCTCCTCGACCGCCGCCGCCGCGGTCGTCCCGACGTGAAGCGTGAATCCCGACGCCGGCATGTCGAGGCCGCGACTCGCCCGCAGCACGCCGAAGGAGCCCTGAGCGGTCGAGAAAGTCTCGGCTCTCACCGGGGGCGCCTCGAAGCCGAGGGCAAGGATGGCGTCAGGCGCCGCGGGTCCGAGGAGGCCGAAAACCCTCGCGTCCGGCTTCTCGAACCGAACCGGCGCTCCCACCTTGTAGTGGATGAAGGTCTCCACCACGGTCTCGCGCACCGCCGAAGACGTCTCGCAGAAGAGAGCGTCGGCTTCGGCCAGGACACGCATCCAGGCGACCTGCTGGCCCTTGAGATTCATGAGAGCAGCCAGCCGGCTGTTTCCGGGCACGAGTCCGGCGATGTCGTTCGAGAGCAGGCTGTGGAGGAACTTCACCCGCTGAGGACCGAAGACCTTGATCAGGCTGAGGCGATCGAGTTGGATCCACCCGGCCTTCAGACGCACTCTGGTGACGGCTTCTCCAAGGTTCAAGCGAGCGAGTCTAACGGGCGCGGTCCGATATCATCCTTGGGCTCGTTCCCAGTTTAAGCAAGGAAACTTTCCATGGCCGCCACCAAGATCATCGTCAAGAGCAACGGTTCCATCCGCGTCGAAGGCGACTTCGAAATTCAGGACGAAACCGGGAAGACCTTTGATCTCGCCGGTCGCGTGGCCATCGGCCTTTGCCGCTGCGGCCAGTCCGCGAACAAGCCCTTTTGCGACGGCTCCCACGCCAAGTGCGGCTTTACCTCGGCGATCGAAGCCCGAACCCTGCCTCCCATGCAGCCCAAATCGTAGTGTCCTAGCCCGGGTTACCTTCCATGGAGTCCAGAAGATCCGAAGGCGACTCCCTGACCAGGATCCTTGATCTCGCCGAGCCTTTTGCGAAGCCTTCCCGAACCGACAGTTCGATCACGCCGAGAAGAGCATCGAAGTAGCCCGCGACGTTCAGCAGTCCCACGGGCTTTCCGTGGAGCCCGATCTGGTTCCAGGTCAGGATTTCGAACAGTTCTTCGAACGTGCCCAGGCCGCCGGGCAGGGCGATGAAACCCTCGGCCAGATCAGCCATCATCTGCTTGCGTTCATGCATGGTCTTGACTACACGCAATTCCACGTCCTGGTAAGCCCGCTCGGCGGTGTTGAGGTGAGCGGGGATCACGCCGATCACGTGTCCGCCCGCTGCCATGGCGGCGCGGGCCATCTCACCCATGAGTCCTACGCCGCCGCCGCCGTAGACGAGCGTGCGTCCTGAAGTCGCGATCAGGCGCCCCATCTCCCGAGCGGCGCGCGCGTACTCGGGTTTCACACCGACCGACGAGCCGCAGTACACGCAGATCGATTTGAGGTTTGCCATGTCAGCCGATTTTCGCAGGTGAACGAAGAGGAGCCGAGGGTGGCGGACCGCCCTGCCTGAGCCAAGCGGAGGCCCGATTCACTCGGGCCGTAGCGCCCGGGGGCGTGGGGGGCTGAGCAGGCGAACGGGATACATGGCGGCCCCCCACCTAAAGAAGAATTGGTGGACCTGAGGGGGATCGAACCCCTGACCTCTTGAATGCCATTCAAGCGCGCTCCCAGCTGCGCCACAGGCCCACGTCTTTCGAAAGGACGCGAACGATACCAGACCTCACCCGTTCTTCGCGCGTCCGCGCCGTGGAGCGGTTGGAATATCGTCGCCCGATGATTTTCCGCGAGCACGTTCGAGTTTTCGAGTACACGCTGCCCGGCGGATGGACGGTCCTTGCCGGGAAGACGGATGAGGACAACGAGTGCCTGAGCCTCAGGATCGCCCGCCCCGATGACTACTGGTTTCACGCTCATGGGCTTCCGGGATCCCACGTTGTGCTTCAAGGGCCGGAGGGCGAAGAGCCTGACCGTGAAACCCTGAAACGCGCGGCCGGGATCGCCGCGTATCACAGCAAGGCGCGAGGGGGAGGTGTCGTTCCCGTCAGTTGCACGCAGGCCCGGAACGTCTCCAAACCGCGAGGCGCCAGAGTGGGCACCGTTCAGATCCGGAAGGAAACGACCTTGAAGGTGCGACCCGGCATCCCAGAACCGCCGCCCGCCGCCTCTTGACCAACTAATTCCGCGAACGCTGGTTGAAGTACAGATCCAGAAGCTGATGCAGCTCCGGGTGCGCGTCCGCCATAGCACTTGAAGTTTCGAAGAACCCTTCGACGGCCACCGCCCACAGCTCGGCCGGGGACTTGAGGCCGTATGGATCAAGGGGGGACTCTTCCTGCTCAAGCGCAGCCCGGGTGGTCAGAAGCGCCTTTCCCAAGAGGGCGGCAAACTTCCCGTCGATATTCGATGGAAGGCCGCCGTCACCGTCAGAACCGACGCCCGACGCGGTGTCGCGGTCCAGGACGTGGGCGAATTCGTGATACCCGACGTGATACCCGTCTTGCGGGTCCTCGAAGCTCTCTTCAAGAGTGGGAAGCGAGAGGATGACCGTACCCCACGGATGCGCTTCGCCCGAGAGCTCCCCTGCGGTGTCCTCGTCCCCGTCCGCGATCTGGTAGTCGCGATCAAAATCATCCGGATACAGGAGGACTTCCGAGACGTCCGTCCACCGATATCCGGGCCAGCCGCTTGAGAGAGTGCAGGCCGAGGCGGCGACCAGCAGTTTGTCCTCGCGCAGGGCCTCGCCCTTCAGGCTCACGCCGGTGATCCGTCTGGTCGCGAGGAAGTGGGCGGCCTGGGTCTCGAACTCTGCCCTGAGGGCGCCGGTCATTTCCGAGTAGGGATGCGACCAGTCTCGAAGGAAGGCGAGATCCGTCTCCGAAAGTGGCGCCACCACCGTCCTCGACCGGAAGAGTCCCACGGGTGAGAACATACCCGTCAAGGTCGGCCACCCGAACTGGCGCCCTACCTCAGGGAAGCGCTGACCACCAGGTCGACGGTGCTCCCGAGCTTGAGCGGCGTTTTCCCGTCGAACGCGACCTTCAACGCCAACACGCGAACATCCGTGGGCCGTGCCGGGTCCTGCGGCTTGATCCGACGCAGGGTCACGCTGCCGGGGATTTCCTCGACGCGGCCGCGGAAGGTCTGGCCCGGGAAACCATCCGCGCGGATCTCGACTTCGGCGCCGATCCCCACGCGCGAGGCGTCGGCCTCATGGGCCTCGCCCTCGATGCGCAGGCGGTCCAAATCCGCGATGACGAACGCGGGGTCGCCACGATCGACCATCTGTCCGGCATTGACGATCCTTGAGGTCACGGTGCCGCCGATCGGAGCGATCATCCGCGTCTTTGCGATCGTGGCCTCGAGACGCCGGATCGAAGCATTGGCGGTTTCGATCCGCGCCTGCGTGATCTCCACGTCGCGGGCCGCGGCGTCGCGGTCGTGGGCGGGGAGGACCCCTTCGGAGAAGAGACGAACCTTGCGATCGGCGTTCAATTGCGCGAGATGCCTTTCCGCGACCGCCTCCTCAAGCCGGGCCTTCGCTTCGTCGCGGCTCGCCGTCAAATCGCTGGCGTCGATCTCGGCGAGAACCTGGCCCGTCCGCACGGTGTCACCCTCCTCCACGTTCACGCGCAGCAGTCGGCCGATCGCATCGGCTCCAATGGTGACCTCAGCGCCGGGGTACGCGACCACGCGGCCCTCGGCGGCCACACCGGCGCGCGGAACGAGCCCGGTGGTGACGGTCGGCGACGCCTCGACTCCCTGAGGGCGCGCCTGCAGTACGGTCCCGGCGAGAAGGGCGAGGCCGATTCCAGACAGTGAAAGCAAGACAAGACTTGAACGCATGGTGGTTTGGTCCTTTTTTCTGAAGAATCGGATCAGGCCGCGTGGGCCTCTTGAAGCAGGAGGCCGTCTGCGATGCCCACCGCCCGGTCCGCGATCCGGCGGACCTTGGGGTCGTGGGTCACGATGATGAGCCCCTTGTTCTCGCTCTTGGCGAGGTCGCGGAACAGATCGAGGATCTGCACGCCCACCGCGGAGTCGAGATTGGCGGTCGGTTCGTCGGCGAGGATCACATCGGGCGAACCGGCGAGGGCCCTCGCGATGGCCACACGCTGTTTCTGGCCGCCGGTCAGATCGCGAGGGAGGAAGCTCTTCCGGTCGGTCAGTCCGACGGCGTCGAGGACGCGATCCGCCTCGACCAAAGCGCGCGCGCCCTTGTTTCCCTTGATCCCAAGCGCATAGATGATGTTTTCGCGGGCGGTGAGGGCGGGGAAGAGGTTGAATTGCTGGAAGACAAAGCCGATCGATTTTCGACGGGCGTCGCGCAGGGCGTTGTCGTTCCCGCTGATCCTTTGACCCCCGATGTGGATCTCACCCGCGCTGGGGGTGAGGATGCAGCCCATGATCGAGAGCAGGGTGGTCTTGCCCGAACCCGACGGGCCTTCCAGCGCGACGATCTCGCCGGCTCTTATGTCGAGGCTCACGCCGCGCAGAACCTCCACGCGCTGCGAGCCTTCCTCGAAAGTCTTTCGAATGGCGCGGGCTTCCAGGACTTTTTTCAAGGGCCTTACCCTCGGAAGACGAGCGCGGGGTCGATCAGAGCCACGCGACGGAAGGAGAAAAGAGCGGCGGCCAGGCACATGGCCACGGTGCCGACGAAGACGATTCCGGAAAACTGCGGGGTCAGGTGAACGGTCAGATGAAGGCTGGCCATGGCTGGGCGCACCGCGTACGAAGCTCCGGCGCCGAGGAGGAAACCAAAGACCGCGGCGATCAGCGCCTGCTCGCCGAGAATCTTGTAGATGTCCCAGTTCGATCCGCCGATGGCCTTGACGGTGCCGAATTGCCGGATGTTCTCCACCGCCGAGGTGTAGAGCGTCTGGGCGACGATGACCACGCCGACGAGGATCCCGAGGAACACCGTGACCCCCATGCTCATTCCGAGGCCGGTCGACTTGATCCAGTAACCGCGCGATTGCGCCGCCCAGGCATCGCGGGTGTGGACATCGTTGTACGGGAGCATCGGCCGAAGACGCGCCGCAACCTCGGCGGGATCGAACCCCCGCGCCACTTTGACCAGCACGTACGTCGTCTGCCCGCGAAGCTGTTCGAGGAGGCTTTGAGCGTTGGCGAAGTCCATGAAGACGACGGGCGTCGTGGTGAACGACTCCGCTTCGGCGCTTCGACCGACGATTCGGAACCGGCGGCCTCCGAGTTCCCGATATTCGCCGACCGCGAAGGCTCCAAACCGTCGAGTTGCGGAGCGATCCATCACAAGGTTGTACCCGCGCGAGAGGTCGTCCGCACGCCCGGATTCGAGCTTCCAGGGCAGACCCCAGAAGCCGGGATCGTTTAGCGCGAAGACCTCCGAGTTCTCGGTGGCGCCGGTCGGAAGCTGGGTATTGATGAATTGAACACTCACGTTGTCGGCTCGCTCCACGCCGGGGATGCCGCGGGCGCGGAGGACGGTGGTTTCCGGAAAGGGCTTGCCGAAGTCGATATTCGGCGTGTTCTTGCCCACGATCCAGATATCCGCGTTCGAACGCCGGATGGACACCGTCGCCTTGTCGAGGAGGCCAAGGAAGAGACCGACTTGAACGAGGACCAGCGTCACCGCGAAGCCAACGCCGGCGAGCGTGATCGCGAATCGAATCCGGTCGTGCAGGAGATTCTTTCGAGCGAGCGAAACCATGACTACGCCTTGTCCTCTCGGCCGACCAGCAGGCCCTGAAGTGTCGCCTCGATCGAGGCTTCGACGAGGCCGGGGCGCGGGGGTGCGCGCGGGAATTGCTCGGGCTTGAACGTGATCACCAGGGAGACGACGCCGTGGATGGCCGACCAGAGGATCTGCGAGACGAGGTCCACATCGTTCTTCGCGAAGAAGCCCTGGTCGATCGCCTCCACAACCGCCTGCCTCAACACCGCGTACGAACGCGCGGGAGGTGAGTCGACTTCATTGGCGTGCTTCTTCCAATCGCCCGCGGTCATGAACATGAACCGGTAGTGATTCGGATTCGCCAGCCCGAAGGCGGCGTAGGCCCGGCCGAGCGCGCGAATTCGATCGACCGGATTTCTGGGCAGGGGCGCCCGGTTCATGGCCGCCGACAACCGGCCGAAGTCCTCGAAGCAGAGGGCTTCGACCAGCGCGTCCTTGCTAGCGAAATGAAGATAGATCGTGGCCGGGGAGTACTCGATGGCATCGGCGACGGCGCGCATCGTGACGTTCTCGTAACCCTGGGTTTCGAAGAGGTCGTGCGCGGCATCGAGGATCTGACGCCTCACATCCTCTTTTTCCCTCTCTTTTCGTTCCGCGATTCCCATTCGAAATAACTCCGTTGCAATTATGAACGACGTTAAGTATCAATACAATGTTCTATCGAGTCAAGTGGAATTCTTCATTCAAGCTGTTCAAGCTATTTAAAAATATTGACTTAGACGTGAAAAATATTTCCTTCGAACAAAATATAGCCTTCTCCGTTATACCCAACATGGATATAGTAGGCCGATGACGGCGCAACCTCCGGACCCGACGCCATTTCTTCCGCTACCCCTCGCTTCCTTCCACATATTGGTGGCGGTGGCGGAAGAAGGGCGGCACGGCTACGCGATCATCCAGGACGTTGAGACTCGAACCGGCGGAGCGCTCCGCTTGAGCGCGGGCACGCTGTATCGATCGATCCAACGGATGCTCGAGGACGGCCTGATCGAAGAAATGCGCGAGCGCCCCGCTCCGGAACTCGACGATGAGCGGCGACGGTACTACCGTATCACCGGGCTCGGCAGCGCAGCCGTTCGCGCCGAAGCCCGCCGTCTCACTGAACTGGTGAAATTTGCCCGCGCCGCCGGTCTCGCTCCGGAAAACGCGTCATGAAACTCTACGACGCCCTGCTCCGCCTCTTTCCGAAATCATTCCGGCTTGAATACGCCGAAGAAATGCGCCGCATCTTTGCCCGGCGCCTTCAAGAAGCTGAGGGAAACGCCCAACGGCTGAGCCTCTGGGTCGCGACGCTGTTCGACGTGATTCCGAACGCGGTCATGGTTCACTGGGACATCCTTCGCCAGGACCTGCGTTTCACCGCCCGTTCACTCGGTCGGGCTCCCGGTTTCACGATCACCGCGATCCTGGTGGCCGCACTCGGCGTCGGCGCCACCACCGCGGCGTTCTCGGTGACCGACCACGTGCTCTTCCGGTCGCTCCCGTTCTCGCAGCCGGACCGGCTGGTGAGACTCTGGCAGAACCAGAACGGCTACGGCCACACCGAGCTTTCGCCGGCAAACTATCGCGACTGGAAGCGTATGAGCCGGTCGTTCGAGGACATGGGCGCCTTCGGCTCGCAGGCCGTGAACCTCGGCGGCGACGGCGAGCCGCAGCGTCTGGAGGGGGTGTGGGTGACCTCTGAGGTGTTGAACCTTCTGGGTGTGGGTCCCGTCCTTGGCCGCGCGTTCGCATCCCAGGACGATGGACCAGGAGCACCGGACACCGTGGTGCTCAGCTACGGACTCTGGCAGGGCCGCTTTGGCGGCGATGAGAGGGTGCTCGGACGCAAGGTGTTTCTCGATGGAGCGCCGCACACTGTCGTGGGGGTGATGCCTCCGACGTTCCGTTTCCCGAACCGCGACACCCAGATCTGGATTTCAAAACGATTCAAGGATGAAGACTTCGAGGAACGCGACAACAATTACGTCTACGGCATCGCGCGACTCAAGAAGAGCGTCTCCGCCGCGGCGGCCCGTTCGGAGATGAGCGTCGTGACCGCCCAGCTGGAGCGAGCGTTCCCGAACGAGAATGCAAACACCGGCGCCACCGTCGACCGTCTCCGCGACGGGCTTTCGGCCGAGGCGCGACTGCTTCCCCTCGCTCTTCTCGGAGCCGCGGCCTGCGTGCTCTTGATCGCGTGCACCAACCTGACGAACCTTCTCCTCGCGCGCGCCATGGTCCGTCGGAAAGAGCTCGCAGTTCGAGCGGCCCTCGGCGCCGGCCGTGAGCGCCTCGTCCGGCAACTCCTTACCGAGAGCCTCCTCCTCGCCGCCGCGGGAGGAGGGTTGGGCGTGCTCATCGCTGCCTCGGCGGTTCCGCTGCTGGCCCGACTCGTACCGAACGCGCTGCCCATCGCGGAGACACCGCCCATGGATCTCCGCCTGCTGGTTTTCGCGCTGGTCCTCACCGCCGCGACCGGCATTGCCTTCGGCGTGCTGCCGGCCGTCCGGGCCTGCGGCGCCGCCTTCGTGAACGGCCTGCAGGAGGGCTCGCGCGCGGGGGTCGGCGGCCGTCGCGAGGGGGCGCGTTCGGGGTTGGTGGTCGCGGAGGTGACAGCGTCCGTCGTGCTGCTCGTCTGTTGCGGCCTGCTTTTGCGCGCGCTCTGGCGTGTTCAGACCGTCGATCCCGGATTTCGAACCGCCGGCGTCCTCACCCTGCGCACCGCCCTGCCCCTGCCCCGATACGGGCCGACCGCGAATCGCGTGCAGTTCTACAACCGCGTCCTTTCCGACGTGCGCGCGCTTCCCGGTGTTTCATCTGCCGCATACGTGACTGGCCTGCCGATGGTCACGCGGGGGCAGATTTGGGGAGTTGCCGTTCCGGGTGAGGAGCAGGATCCGGGCGCTCTGCCGCCCGCCGCGTCGCGTTTCGTCACGCCGGGCTTTTTCGCGACCCTTGGCATCCCCCTCGTTTCTGGCCGCGATATCAGCGAGTCGGACACACGCGAGGCTCCATTCGTGGCCGTGGTCAGCGAATCCCTCGCGAAGCGTCACTGGCCGGGGCAGGATCCGATCGGGCGGCGTTTTCGGTTCGGACCGGCGGCGGAGCGCACCGTGGTGGGCGTCGTTGGGCATGTGAGGGTGCGCGGGCTTGAACGAAACAGCGAGCCCCAGGTGTACCTGTCCTACCAGCAGGTGGCGGACAACTCCATCATCGGATACACGCCGAAGGACCTGGTCATTCGGGCGGCCGGCCAGCCGCTCGACCTGATGCCGTCCTTGCGCGCGATCATCCAAAAGGCGGATCCTCAACAGCCGATCTCCGACGTGCGTCTCCTCGACGACATCGTCCTGGGCGAGACCGCGCCGCGCCGGGTCCAGGTGCGCGTCCTCGCCGCGTTCGCGGCCGTGGCCTTCCTGCTCGCCGCGGTCGGCCTCCATGGCGTGCTCTCGTACGCGGTCACGAGTCGCACCCAGGAAATCGGGGTGCGGATGGCCCTCGGCGCGGGCTCCAAAGACATCCTCTCGTTGATTCTGCGCGACACGTTGCGCATGGCCACGATCGGACTCGGGCTCGGCCTCGGGTTCGCCTACGCCGCCGGTCGCGGGATGCAGAATCTTCTCGCCGGCCTGAGTGCAGCGGACCTGCCCACATACGCCGTCGCGGGAGGCCTCGCCGCCGTCATGACCCTCCTCGGCAGCCTGTTGCCGGCGCTCCGCGCCGTTCGGGTGGATCCGACCACGGTGATGCGCATGGAGTAGGGTGCTTCGGGGGTGGGGGCTGAGCCCTCCGGAACGAAGAGGGATCTGCGGCCCCCCACCTGAACTAACGACCGAAACTCCCGGCCCGATCGACCGAAAGGACGACCTCGGACGCGGACGACGCGGACGGTACGGCCGCCGCCGGACACGAGCCGGTGCTGAGAACGACCTGCAGCGCTCCCGAGTCATCCCGGTTGCCGAAGTTGGCCAGCAAGACTCCGTAGACCACGCCGGCCGTCACGTTTCCAGAGCCTTTCAGCGGCTTGGCTCCAGGTTCCCCGCGGAAGATGAACGTGCAGGATCGCGCGTTGAATTGCTCGAGGCTGCACGCCCCTTGAACGACGTAGAGGCCGACCAGGTTCGAGGTGAATGTCCAGTCGGCGGTGACGTCCAGTCGACCCGATGTCGCGACGGTTTGCGGCAAGGTCATCAATGTGCCGGCCGGCATCTCTCCCGAGCCCTGGAACAACACGGACTGGGCGCAGGGTTGCGGAGTGGGGGCGACGGCCACCGGTGTCGGTGACGATGGAGACGACGACGAACCTCCACTGCACGCCCAGAAGGGCGAGCAGAGAAGGGCAAGCGCGAGATGCGCGAGGGTGGTGTTTTGTTTACGGGAGCACATTGAAGCATCGTTAATCGGGTTCATGTGTTCCTCCTTTCGGGGAACACGCTAGTCACCCGTCGCGGGACGCACTCGATGCTTCGTGACGGTTCCTCGACCGTCACAACCCCCGCGGTCATCGCCGCGGAAAGACTTAGAACTTGAGGCGAGCGGTGATGCCGAACGACCGGGGCGGGTTGGCGAGGTAGCCCACGCGGGCCCGGGTTCCGCGTTCCTGGTCGAGGGCCAGCAGCGCCCGTTCGTCGGTCAGGTTGCTGGCGTAAAGAGCCAGGTCCCATTTGTCGCGGATGACCCCGACGCGGGCGTTGACGATGCTGTAGGCCGGCAGCTCGGGATCGAAGGTGAACGTGGCCGCGCGGAGGGGGGCGCCAATCATGCGCATATATGACAGTCCGCGTCATAATTGAGGCCACAGACTCTGGAATCAGGAAAGCATGAAAGCCGATCGCCTTCTCTCCGCCCTTTTGCTCCTCCAGTCTCGCGGCCGCGTCACCGGGCGCGAGATGGCGAAGCGTCTCGAGGTTTCCGGCCGCACCGTGCATCGGGACATGGAAGCGCTCAGCGCCGCTGGTGTTCCGGTGTACGCGCTGCGCGGCTCGCGCGGAGGATGGCAGCTGGACGAAGACTGGCGCACCCATGTGCCCGGTCTCGACGAAGCGGAACTGCGCGCGCTTCTCATGGCGCAACCCCGGGTGCTTGGCGATCCACGACTCGCTGCCGCCGCCGAGCGCGCCCTGGGGAAGCTCGTGGCGTCACTCCCCATATCCATGCGCGCGCAGGCCAACTCGATCCGGCAGCGCCTCCATATCGACACCACCGGCTGGCGCGGACTGACCGAGACCGTCCTTGCCCTCCCGGTCGTCCAGGAGGCCGTCGCGCGCGATCGAAAGCTCGCCTTTCACTATCGCAAGCCGGATGGCGAGCGCACCGAGCGCACCGTCGATCCCCTGGGGCTCGTGGCCAAGGGCAGCGTCTGGTACCTGGTGGCCAACACGAACGAGGGGTTCCGCACCTTCCGAGTTTCCCGGATGGATCAGGCGTTTCTCCTGGACGCGCGGAGCGACCGTCCTCCGGGTTTTGATCTCGCCGCTCACTGGAAGTCATCGACGGACCAGTTACGCGAGGGGCGAAAGCGCTACCCCGCTACTTTCCGCGTGGAGCCGCGGGCCGCGGAACGACTGGCCATGTGGCGTAGCACGTCGCCGCCCGGAGCCGCGGGTCGCGCCCGGAAAGACGGGTGGGTCACGCGAGACATGGAGTTCGATGATGAGGATCAGGCCTGCTTCGTGGCCCTCGGTTTTGGTCCCAGGGCAGAGGTTCTCTCACCCGAGCGTCTTCGCCATCGGGTGGCCGGAGATGTGGCCCTCCTGGCTGAACGCGGCCGACTCGCGCCGAGGAAGAGAAGCAAGGCGCCCTAATGCCGTGGTTCGAGGGGCTGACCCGCGACGCAGAGCGGACAGGTTTGGGGTGGCCACAGTTCATATTCATCCCGGGTTACAGCCTCGACCGGAACGCCAGCCTCGGCGAAAAAATCCGCTCCGGTTGACCCGAGGGAGAGCAGGGTTCCGGCGACCACCACAATGGCCCCGTGCAACTGGAGTTCCTCGTAGGTTCCTCGGAGCGCCGAGCCGGCGCTCATCACGTCGTCCACGATGGCGACCCGCGCGCCTCGAATCCGTTCCACGAACGCCTTGGGCAACCGATAGCTGGCCTGATACAAGCCACTCGTCTTCGCTCCCATCACTCGTTCGGTGAAACAGAACGTTACGCTGAGTTCCCGCGCCACCCATTGAGCCAGGAACGCGCCTCCGAGGAGAGGCCCGCAAACCGCGGTGACTTCGTAAGGGCGAACTGCGGAGGTCAGGGCGGCAACGAAAGGCTCGATCCGCTTCGCCTCCGCGAAGAGAGCATCGAGATCGAGCCAGAGCCGGCCGTGGTGGCCGGATTCAAGTTGGAAATGGCCGCGCCGTCCCGCGACCATGGCCAGGAACGCCGACGCCGTGACTTCGCTCATCTCCGTTCCGCGTACCTCACGGAACAGCGATCAACGGGCTAGCCCTTCAGGTTCTTCTGGAAGAACTCGACCGTCCGCTTCCAGGCCAGATCAGCGGCGGCCTTGTCATAGCGCGGCGTGGTGTCGTTGTTGAAGCCGTGCTGGGCGCCCGGGTAGATGAAACCCTCGTATCGAACTTTGTTCGCCTTGAGAGCTTCCTCGTAGGCCGGCCAGGCGGCGACCAGTCGCTCGTCTTTCTCAGCGTGATGGATGAGCATCGGGCACTTGATGCTCTTGACGTCGTCAGCGGGCGGCGCCCCACCGTAGAAAGGGACCGCGCCGGCGAGATCTGGAATACGAGTGGCCAGCATGTTGGCAATGCCGCCGCCGTAACAGAAACCGACGGCCGCGACTTTGCCCGTGCAGTCGCCGCGGCCCTTGAGCCAGGCGACCGCGGCCACGAAGTCTTCGCGCGTCTTCGGCTGCTCGAGCTTCGGAAACAGTTCGCGAGCCTTGTCCTCGTCGTCGGGATAGCCGCCGAGGGGGAAGAGCGCGTCGGGAGCGAAGGCCATGTAGCCCTCGAGAGCGACTCGACGCGCGATGTCCTCGATGTGGGGGTTGAGGCCGCGGTTCTCGTGAATCACGAGAACTCCGGGCAGCTTTCCCTTCTTGTCGGCGGGCCGCACCAGGTATCCGCGCATCTTCACATTGCCCTGCGGAGAGGGGTACTCGACGAACTCCGTCACGATCCGCTTGTCGTCCTTGGCGACCACCTGCGCCTCCGCGAAGCGAGGCGTGAGGGCGTCAAGGATCATGCCGCCGGTCATGCCGGCAACGCTGAACTTGCCCGCGCCATCTATGAAGCCTCGTCGATCGATGTCGCCGTGAACGAATTTGTCGAAGAGGTCATACACGCCCTGATCGAAGTCGCCGGCGTTTTTTGGTTCCATGGTTTTTCTCCGGAATGTGGATGGGTCGGTCTGCCCGAACGGGGTCGACAATCTTCGCATGGTCCCGGCCGCAGCGACGCCGGCCCCTGACCTCGCCTATTTCGGGAACCGGCCGAGGGCCACCAGCAGGTCGAACTGGGCCTGTCGCAGCGCATCCTCCGATTGTGCGAGGGCGGTTTCAACGTCGCGAGCGGAGCGCTGGGCCTCGATGACTTCGATATTGGTGGAGGCGCCCGCGTCGAACGCGGTGATCGTGATCTTCAGAACTTCGTTCGCCTGTTCGGCGGCGAGCCGAGCGCTCAGCAGCACGCGGCCATAGGCCTCAACCGCGGTGCGCGCATTCCGGATCTCCGCCCGGGCCTGAATCTGGCGCTGGGCGATAGCGAAGTCCGCCGCCTGGGCGTTCGCCTGACGCTGAAGCTGGACGCCGCCGCGCTCGCCGCCGTTGTAGAGAGTTTGCGAGAGTTCGAACGAGAGGCGCCAGCTCTTCGAGCGCTGAAAGAGACCGGAAGGCGTCAGGTACTGCGGATCGAACGACATCTTGACCGTGGGCCACCAGTCTTTCGAGCTGCCTTTGAGGACGTTCTGGGCGGCGCGCTGCTCCGCCGCGAGCAGGAGCATGTCCGAGCGGGAGGACATCCAGTCGTCGGTGATGTCGGCGGACGAGATATCGAACGTGGGCTCGCCGGTCGCGTCGACCGGCCCGTCTTCGCCGAGCAGGATGCCGAGCGCTTCCTGCGATCGGCGCAGGCCCAGCTTGAAGGTCTCGACCAGGGTCTCGTCAGTCGAGACCACCTGGCCGGACCTCAGTTCATTCAGCCGGCTGCCCAGGCCGCCCTCGCGGCGCGTCCGGTTGTAGTCGAACTGGGCGCGCGCCGTGTCGAGGGAGCGTTCGGCGATCTGCACGAGACGCCTCTGGGTGATGACGGAGAGGTACGCGGCGGCGGCACTCACCGCCACCTGCCGGCGGATATCGGCGCTCGACAGGCGGGAGACTTCGACCCGATCCTTCGCCTGCGCGTTCGCCGCCCACTGCGCGGCGGCCAGAATCGGCACCGACACGGACAGGCCAAACACCGACTGGTTTTTGGGCTGGACAATCCCGGCATCAAAGCCAAAAGCCTGGTCGAGCGTCGTGTTGTTGATGCTCGCGGTCACGCGCGGAAGACCAGACGAGCGGAGCTGCTGGAGCAGGCCCTGCGAACGCAGGATGTTGGTGGCGGCGATCGCCACCGTTGGGTTCTTCTCGACCGCGCGGGCGACCGCTTGTTCAAAGCTGAGGGACTCCTTGGGCGATTCCACCGCGGTCTGAGCACCCGCGGGTGCTATCAGCGAGAGGATGATCAGGATCGCGACGCCGGCGGTTCCCGGGCCGGGCCTGCCCGAACTCAGCGTGCCGGTCCCGCCTTCACCTTCACCCTCGTCATGCGCCCTTCGCCCGCGTCCGGGGGCGAGTGTCCGAATGACCACGTAGAGAACGGGAATGAAAACGATGGACAAAAAGGTGGAGGCCAGCATGCCGCCCGCGACGGTGGTGCCGATCGAGTTGCGCCCCGAAGCACCAGCACCCGTCGCGAAGGCCAGGGGCAGCACGCCGAGAATGAACGCGAACGATGTCATCAGGATCGGACGGAGGCGGATACGCGAAGACTCCACCGCGGCGTCCACAATCGACAGACCGCGCTCGCGCAGCTGCTCCGCGAATTCCACGATCAGAATCGAGTTCTTCGCGGCGAGTCCAACCAGAAGGATCAGGCCCACCTGGCAGAAAACATCGTTGGTGAAACCGCGGACCCACTGAGCCGACAGGGCGCCGAAGATGGCGAGCGGCACGCCGAGCAGAATGATAAAAGGCAGCACGAACGATTCGTACTGGGCGGCCAGGACGAGGTAGACGAGGATGACGCTCAAGGCGAAGATGGCGCCGGCCTGAGCGCCCGCCTTGATCTCCTCGAGCGACTGCCCGGACCAGGCAAACGTGAAACCGGTCGGGAGCTTGCTCGCCAGATCCTCCATCGCGACCAGGGCCTGACCCGAGCTCACGCCGGGACCGGGGCTGCCGGAGATCGACACGGAGCGGAACAGGTTGAAATGGCTGATGACCGAGGGAGCCGTCGTCTCCTTGACCTTGACCACCGAGTCCAGCGAGACCATGTCGCCGCTCGAAGCACGCGCGTAGAGCTGCCGGAGGGAGGAGGGGCTCGACCGGAATTGCTGGTCGGCCTGGACATAGACGCGGTAGGCCCGGTTGTTGAAGTCGAAGTCATTCACGTACTGCGACCCCAGGAACACCTGAAGGGCGTCGGTGACTTCCGAAAGCGGCAGGCCGAGACTGCGCGCCTTGTCGCGGTCGATGTCGACGAGCAACTGCGGATCGGCTGCGCTGAAGCTGCTGAAGAGGCCCTGCACCTGGGCGCCCTGGCTCGCCTCTCCGATCAAGCCGTTCATCGCGGCGGCCAGGCCGTCTACGCTTTCGGCGCCGGTCTGATCGAGCAGCTCGAACTGGAACCCGGCGAAGGCGCCCAGACCCTGAATCGCCGGAGGGGGGAAGGCGACGATGAAGGCGCCCGGAATGCCGAACAGAGGACCACGCAGACGGTTGATGACGGCGCTGAGCGAGTGCTCAGGCCCTCGGCGCTGGGCGTATTCCTTGAGCGGCGCAAAGATCATCCCGTTGTTGGGCGCGGCCCCCGAAAAGCTGAAGCCCATGACCGAGAACGCGGCCAGGACGTCGGGATCCTTTGTGATGATCTCCTCGGCCTTTTTGGCGATGTTCGTGGAGTACTCGAGCGACGCGCCGGCAGGCGCTTGCACCAGGACCATGAAGTAACCCTCGTCTTCGTCGGGAACGAAAGCCGACGGAACCACGCGATAGACGCCCCAGGTGGCCAGGAGGCCGCCCACGAACAGCACGATCATGGCCGCGCGAAGTCCAAGGACCCTTCGGACCAGGCGCGAGTAAGCCGAAGTACCGTTATCCACCACGCGGTTGAAGGCGGTGAAGAACCGGCCGTGGGTGTGACTCTCCTTGTCGAGAAGCAGGGCGGAAAGGGCGGGAGTCAGGGTGACGGCGTTGAACACCGACAGAACCACGGCGAAGGCGATGGTCAGGGAGAACTGCTGATACAGCCGGCCGGTGACACCGGGGAAGAAAGCCACCGGAACGAAGACCGCCACCAGGACAAGGCCAATCACGACCACCGCGCCAAAGACCTCGCGCATGGCGTCGATCGACGCCCGATGCGCCGACTTCTTGAACTCCCTCATGTGGCGTTCGATATTCTCGATCACCACGATGGCGTCGTCGACCACGATCCCGGTGGCGAGAACGATGCCGAAAAGGGTCAGGGTGTTGATGGAGAAACCGAACAGCTTGATGAACGAGAAGGTGCCGATCAGCGAAACCGGAAGGGTGATGGCCGGAATGATGGTGCTCCGCCAGTTCTGGAGAAACAGGAACATCACCAGGATGACCAGGGCGATCGCCTCGGCGAGAGTCTTCACCACCTCAATGATGGACTCCCGCACGACCACGACGTTGTCGAACGCCATGCGCCATTCGAGCCCGGGCGGAAAACTCTTCTCGAGCACGGCCATCTCCGCCATGACGCCCTGGAACACGTCGATGGCGTTGGCGGAGGGGAGGAGAGTGACGCCGATACCCTGCGCCTCCAGGCCCAGGAACCGGAGATTGGACGAGTAGGTCTCGGCGCCCAGTTCGACCCGGCCGACATCCTTGACCCGCACCAGCGCGCCACCTTTGCCCGCCTTGATCACGACGTCCTCGAACTGACTCGCTTCCGACAGCCGGCCCATGGCCCGCACGCTGATGGTGAACATCTGTTGGGGCGATGACGGGGCGTCGCCCAAAGCGCCCGCCGCCACCTGCACGTTCTGTTCACGCAGGGCGCCGAGCACGTCGCCCGCGGTGAGGCGCCGCCCCGCGAGCTTCGCCGGGTCGAGCCACAGCCGCATGGCGAACTTGCGTTCGCCGAAGATGATGACGTCGCCCACGCCCTTGACGCGTTTGACCGCGTCCCGCACGTACAGATCGATGTAGTTGCTGATGAACTGGCTGCTGTAGCGGTTGTCCTTCGAAAAGAAGCCCATGCCGCCCATCCAACCCGAGGTGTTCTTGAATACCGAGATGCCGTTGGTTCGGACATCGGCGGGCATCCGGCCGAGCGCCTGGTTCACGCGGTTCTGCACGTCCACGGCGGCGAGGTCAATATCCCGGTCGATGTCGAACGTGACGTTGATGGTGGAGAAGCCGCTGTTGGTGCTGGACGAGGTGATGTAGGTCATCCCCTCGACGCCATTGATCGCCTGCTCGAGTGGTGTGGTCACCGCGCTCTCCACCGACTGGGCGTTGGCGCCGGTGTAGACCGCGGAGACGGTGAGCGAGGGCGGTGCGAGGTCAGGGTAGCGGGCGATCGGCAGGGTCGGAATCGACACCGCGCCCGCGAGAATGATCAGCAGGGAGCAGACCGTCGACAGGACGGGCCGGCGGATGAAGACGTCAGCGAGCATGGCTACTACAGACCCTTCGTCGGTTCCGGGGCGGGGGCGGGTGCTTGGGCCCTCACCGGCGCGCCGTCGCCGATCTTTTGCAGGCCCGAGACGATCAGTTGGTCGCCGGGCTTCAGGCCGTCGCGCACGACGTAGTCGTTTCCGATGATGTCGCCGAGCTGCACCGCCCGTTGCTTGGCCACGAGCCCGCCCTTGTCGTCCTTCTCGGCCACGAAGGCAAAATACTGGCCGTTGACGCGCATGACCGCGGTCACCGGAATGGTGAGTCCGAGATCGGAGCGCCAGACGATGCGCACCTTGACGAACTGGTCGGCGCGGAACATCCCGCGCCCCTCGACGAGCGTCGCCTTGGCCAGAACGGTCTGGGTCGCGTCATCCACGTTGGGCGAAACGAATGTGATCCCGTTGGTGGCGAGCACCTGGCCCGAATCGTCCATGATCCGCACGGGAAGTCCGGCCTTCAGGCCCGGGGCCTGCGCCACCGGCACGCTGACATAGACCTCGAGAGCGTTGTTCTCATCGACCGTCGTGAGCACCGTGGAGTTCGTCACCCGGTCGCCGATGCGGACCGGGATGTCGCCCACCACACCCGCCGAAGGCGCCGTGACCTTGTAATAACCGAGTTCAGCGCGCTGTTGGAGGACCTGTTCGTCGACCGCCTTCAATTGGGCCTCGCTTGTGCGCAAGGCCGTGTCGGCCTCCTCGGCGTCGCGCTGACTGGCCGCGCCCGCTTCAAACAGTTTTCGGGTTCGCCTCGCTTGCTGCTGCGCGTATTCCACTTCCGCGGCGCGCATCGCCCGCATCGATTGTTGCGCGGCGAGGACCGCCTGCTGGGGCGCCGAGTCCACTTCGAAGAGCGTGGCGCCTTGAGCCACCCTCTCCCCGCTGCGAACGGCAATGCGGGTGATGAATCCCTCCACCTGAGGTTGAATCGTGCTCGAGCGACGCGACTTCAGCGTGGCCACGAATTCGGTCGTCTGCTCGACGGGCTTGAGCGTCAGATTCACGATCTCCACGGCGCTTGGGGGCATGCCGCCACCCGGCCCGCCCGCTCCGCCCTGGGGACCGCCGCCCTTGCACGCGCTGAGGAGGAGGCATAAGAGAACCCATGTCCCGCCGATTCTGCTCATTCGGTCCATGGTTCGCTGACCAGGTTCCCCCATGGAGTCGATGCCCTCTTCGCTGAAAGTCATGGCTGCGGTTTCCTTAGTTGACGAGGACGACGCCTCGAAAATGCAATGCGGAAGACGCTACGCCTCCATATATGACATCTCTCGTCATAATTGAGCGTGGCATCTCCGAAACCGGCGGGTTGCGCGGCTACGAACCTGATGCGGAAGTTTCGAACGCCCATCCATCGCGCGCCTCCGTGCCGGATCGGAGGGTGAGAATAGCGGCTCGCATGGCCTCTCGCCAAGGACCGACCGCTTGGGGAGGCGCCGCCCCAGTTCAAGTCGTCAAAATTAGTCATCGTGGACGTTCGGCCTGTGGCGCAACGGACACAGACTCGTTCTGGCTGGTAGGATCCCGGACTCCATGCGCGAACGCATCCTGATCGTTGACGACGAAGCCGGGGTCCGGGCCTCACTCTCGGGGATTCTGTCCGACGAGGGGTATCGGGTCGACGCCGTGGAGACCGGCGAGGCTGGGGTGAAGGCGGTCGAATCGAACCGCTATGAACTGGCCCTTCTCGATGTCTGGCTCCCCGGAATCGACGGCATCGAAACGCTGATGCGCATTCAGGCGATCGATCCCGACCTTCCGGTGGTCGTGATCTCCGGTCACGGCACGGTCGAAACGGCGGTCAAAGCCGTTCGCCTGGGGGCGGCCGACTTCATCGAGAAGCCTCTTTCGCTCGAGCGCATCCTGCTCGCGGTTTCGAACTCGCTGCGCCGCCGGAAACTGGAACAGGAGGTCCGCGCCCTCAAGGCCGAGGCCGAGTACAAGCACCAGATTGTGGGCGGAAGCGAAGCCATCAAGGAGCTTCTCCGGGTGATCGCCCAGGCCGCTCCCAGCAACGGGCGTGTTCTGATCACCGGCGAAAACGGCACGGGGAAGGAGCTCGTGGCGCGTGGCATCCACCAGCAGAGCTTGCGCAGCGGGGGTCCATTCGTCGAAGTGAACTGTGCGGCGATTCCCGAGGAGTTGATTGAGAGCGAGCTCTTCGGTCATGCCAAGGGCTCGTTTACCGGCGCCACCGCCTCGCGGAAGGGCAAGTTTGAAATCGCGGACGGCGGCACGCTGTTTCTCGACGAAATCGGCGATATGACCCTCAAGACCCAGGCGAAGGTTCTCCGCGTTCTGCAGGAGCAGAAGATCGAGCCCGTCGGCGGGTCCGCGAGCGTCACCGTCGATGTGCGCGTGATCGCCGCGACCAACAAGAACCTCGAGGACGAGATTCGCAAGGGCGCGTTCCGCGATGACCTGTACTTCCGGCTCAACGTGATTCCGATCCAGGTGATACCCCTGCGGGAACGCCGCTCAGACATTCCGATGCTGGTGAGGCATTTCAGCAAGGGCTATGCGGCGGAATACGGGCGGCACATCAAGGACTATTCGCCCGGGGCCATGGAGGTGCTCGTGGCCCATGACTGGCCCGGCAACGTCCGCGAGCTTCGGAACATGGTCGAACGCCTCGTTATCATGGCCCAGGGCGACGTCGTGGAAGTGAGCGATCTCGGCGTTCTGCGATCCCCCCTCGGCCCGGCAGAACCCGTGGCCGGGTCGGCGCCGGCGAGCGGTGCTCCTCCTGGGGCTGCGACCCCCATCCCGTCCCCTACGACCTTGGGCGCCTTCGAAACGCTGGCCCTCGCGCGCGAGGATTTCGAGCGTCGATACATCGCCAGCAAGCACGAGGCCTGGCACGGGAACATGAGCCGCACCGCCGAAGCGCTGGGCGTCGAACGCTCGTATCTCTACAAGAAGATGAAGGCGCTCGGTCTTATCGCTCCCAAGAAGGGCGCCGAGACCCCCGACCCCGGAGCAGCGTAGGGGGTTCCCCGACCCCGGACACACGGTAACGTGTCCCCGCTCCCGGACAGATCGGAAGGCGATTTCCGAATCCGGCCGGAATCGGAATCGGGGCCGAGATCGGGATCGGAGGCAACGCGTCTACTCCGACCGCAGCCTCGTCTCGAGAAC
>JANLWV010000177.1:0-7406 GCA_031364765.1 Vicinamibacteria bacterium | reverse complement strand
CCAGGGGCTTCTTCTCGTCCGCGACGCTGACCGTGCGCGAGAGGAGCAGGATGGCGAGGAAAGCGATGGCGCCGCGGAGCAAGGACGCTGGTGGGCTGCGGAAAAAGGGCATGGTGCGAACGCCTCCGAAAAAATGTGAGCCCATGGGAACACACTCCATCGTCTGGAGGCAAGGAGCGCGCCGCATAGAATCATCCCGGATTGGCAAAGACACGCAACGAGCACGAACCGTCGAAGTCAGCCGCTCTCGCGCCGGCGGAACCCAAGGGGCGAAACCAGCGGCGGCTTCGGATCATCTTCGTCGCGGTGGTGATCATCGTCGTCTTTGCTCTGCTTCAAGGACGCGCCGCCCTTCCGCGCGATTCCAGCCTTTCTGTTCTCCTGATCTCGATCGACACGCTGCGCGCGGATGCGATTGGAGCCTATGGAAACAAATCGGTCTCGACGCCCTGGATGGACCGGCTGGCGCGCGAGGGCGTCAGGTTCGAGCAGGCCCACGCCCACAATGTGGTGACCCTCCCGTCTCACTCCAACATTCTTTCGGGACGGTATCCGCTCACTCACGGGGTAAGGGACAACACCGGCTTTCGTTTTCCGCAAGACGTGCCCACTCTGGCCACCATGCTCAAGGAACGAGGATTTCAGACCGCGGCCTTCGTGAGCGCTTTTGTCCTGGATTCGCGCTTCGGCCTGGATCGTGGCTTCGATGTGTACGACGATCACACCGCAGGTTTGGATCGGCAGTCCCCGTTCATGGTTCCAGACCGAAAGGCTGAAGAGACGGTTTCACTGGCGGTTCGATGGATGGAGTCGCATCGAGACCGTCAGTTCTTTGCCTTCGTTCACCTGTACGACCCGCATTTCCCGTACCAGTCCAGGGAGCCGTATGCGTCGCGTCATCGCGACGCTCCTTATTACGGTGAAGTCGAAGCGACGGATGCGGCGCTTGAAGCGCTCCTGAAGCCGGTGCTCGACGGACCTCGCGAAAGGAACACCTTGGTGATCCTGACCTCCGACCATGGGGAGGCGCTCGGGGAGCACGGCGAGTCCACCCATGGGATCTTCGCCTACGAGCCGACGCTGCGCGTGCCTCTCATCCTCCGACTCCCCGGCGTTTCGAATCGCGAGGTGAGCACGCCCGTCAGGCACATCGACGTTGTTCCCACCGTGCTCGACGCGCTGGGGATGGATGTGCCCAAAGAACTTCCGGGCACGAGCCTTTGGAACCTCGCGCTCGGCGGCCGGGCGGGCGCTCACAACTTGTCCTACTTCGAGTCTCTATCCACGTCGCTTAATCAGGGCTGGGCTCCATTGCGGGGGATATCCGATGGTCGATACAAGTACATCGACCTGCCCCTGCCTGAGCTCTACGATCTCAAGGCGGACCCTGAAGAACTGAAGAACCTGGTTGCGACCGAACCGGTTCAGTTGGATTCGATGCGCGCGGCTTTGACGCGACAACGCGCCCTTGACAAGGGCGTAAAGCGTGGTGATGAGGATGCGGCCACCATCGAACGCCTGCGCGCTCTCGGTTACGTCGGAGCAGCGCAAGCAGCGCCGCAGAAGGACCGGTACACCGCCGCGGACGATCCCAAGAACCTCATCACGATCGATACCCGTAATCGCGAGGTCGTCACTCTCTTCATGGCCGGGCGTCTGGAAGAGGCTATTACGCTCGCCAAGGTGAACTTGAAAGAACGTCCGGACATGGCGGGGGCGAGCTTGCAACTCGCCTACCTCGAACGCGCTCGGGGGAATCTCGCGGCGGCCGTATCCGCCGCCCGTCGCGCCGTCGCTCTGAAGCCTCTGGATGCCGAGTCCGTCTCTCTCCTTGGAGCCTATCTGACGGAACTGGGCCGGCCGCGGGAGGCGATCGCCTTGCTCGAGCCTTATAAGAAAGTCACCGTACCGGACTTTGATGTGCTGACGGCACTCGGTCTCGCCTACGCCGCGACCGGGCAGGTTCCTCTGGCTCGCGAGACGTTTTTGAAGGCTCGCGAGACGGATCCCTCGAACGGGACAGCCCTGGTGAATCTAGGAACCCTTGAACTCATGGCTGGTAACCGCGACGCGGCCCGCGCGGCCCTCGATCACGCGCTCGAACTGGACGACTCGCTCGCCAAGGCCCACAACACCCTCGGCGTCATGGCGGCGCAGGATGGCCACGTCGCCGAGGCCATCGCCCGCTGGCGCAAGGCCGTCGAACTCAATCCCAACGACTATCAGACGCTCTACAACCTCGGCGTCACCCTGGAGAAGCAAGGCGACCTGATGGCGGCCCGCACCCATTTCGAAGCGTATCTCCGCACCGCTCCTTTGGCCCTTGAGGCCAGGGATATGGCCCGCACCCGGGCCTGGCTCGCCCGCCACCCCCGGTGATCCCTGGCCGCCGGCGATCCAATCCGCCGAATGTGCAGATCAGCTTTGTTGAACGTCCGCGCAGTTGCGAGCATCGTTGCCGCCCCGACCCATTGGCCAGAACATGATATTTCTGATACATTTGCGTTGTCACAGGCTGAGCCACCGTCCGTTGGTATCCCGCTTGCTGGGGTACAGGAAGTTGGGCGACGTGTCCAGCCGCTAATAACTCTTGGAGGAGTTTGAATGAAAAAGCTGTTCTCTATCGGCCTTGCCATCCTTCTTATGGCCAGCGCTTCTGCCTTTGCCCAGACGGCGACGGGCAACGTTTATGGAAAGGCGACGGACTCATCGGGTGCGGTTCTGCCCGGCGCTTCGGTCACCGTCTCAGGTGAAGCGGGAAGCCGCACCACCGTCACTGGAGCGGACGGTACGTTCCGCTTCCTGAACCTCAGTCCGGGCGATTACACCGTTACTGTGTCCCTACAGGGCTTCGGAGCCGCCAATCGGAGAGTGACCGTCCAGACCGGCCAGAGCGCCAGCTTGGACATGGCGCTCAAAGTGGGCGGACAGGCTGAGACGATCGAGGTAGTCGCCGAGGCGCCACTCGTAGATGTGAAGAAGCGCGGCACCAGCGCCAACCTGACCTCTCAGGACCTCAAAGACATGCCGACGGCGCGGGACCCCTGGGGCATCTTGAATCAGGTTCCGGGCGCTATGGTCGACCGCGTCAATATCGCGGGCAACGAAAACGGCCAGCAGGCTTCCTTCACGGGCAAGGGCTCCAACGGTTCGGACAATTCCTGGTCGCTCGACGGTCTCGTCATCACCGACATGTCCGCCGCCGGCGCGTCCCCGGGCTACTACGACTTCGGAGCCTTCCAGGAGATCAACGTCACCACCGGCGGCGCCGACCTCACCACGCAGACCGGCGGCTTCGGCATGAACATGGTCACCAAGCGAGGCACCAACCAGTTCCATGGCGGCGGCCGTTATCTCTCCGCCGACGATAGGCTGCAATCCTCGAACCTGCCCGACGTGCTGAAGGTCGATCCGCGCCTCAAGGGCGGCACGAAATACTGCGAGGCCGAGGGCGGCGCCAACGCTTTCCGCGACAAGGCTGACCACCTCAACAACATAAAGGATTACGGCGTCGACCTCGGCGGCCCGATCCTCAAGGACAAGCTGTGGTTCTACGGTACCTACGGCAAGCAGCACATCCAGAACTGCCGCTTGACCGGCACGGCCGACGAAACCTTCCTCTCGTCCTACAATGCGAAGCTCAACTGGCAGGCGACCTCCGACACCATGGTTTCGGCGTTCTACTTCCTCGGCGCCAAGCAGAAGTTCGGCCGCGGCGTCGGCTACCCCGTCACCGAGACCGACGACTTCACCTGGAACCAGGACAATGCCTTCACGGAGGGCGGATTGCCTGGCGGTCTGTGGAAGCTCGAGGTGAACCACACCTTCTCGCCGAGCTTCTTCGTGTCGGCCAAGGCGGCCTACTTCGACACCGGCTTTGGTCTGTTCCCAAGGGGCGGAAAAGACAAGTCCTTCACGATCGACTACGCCAAGGGCGAGGCTATCGGCTCCTACGAGACTTACCAGGCGATCAGGCCGCAGAAAACCCTCAACGTGGATGGCTCCTACTTCTTCCAGGGCATGGGCGGCAACAACGAACTGAAGTTCGGCTTCGGTTACCGCACGGTCACCACGAACTCGATCTCCAACTACAACGGCGGCGGGCTCAGCGGCGATTACTATGGTCCCGGCACCGGCGGAGGCGACAACACGGCCTACGTCTACCGCGACGCGTACGTGAACTACAAGGGCAATTACGCTTCCCTTTATTTGGGTGATGTCTTCACCAAGGATCGGTTCACCCTTAACTTTGGCCTTCGCGCCGACAAGCAGGATGCGCTGAACCTCCCAGGGGAAGGCCCGGCGAACGTGACCTTCCCGGACCGCCTCCCGGCCCTCAAGTACGGCGGCAGCGACAAGTTGATCAAATTCACCGATGTATCGCCCCGCTTTGGCATGTCGTACGCGCTCGACGAGGCCCGCAAGACCGTTGTCCGCCTGTCGCTCGCGCGTTACGCCTCGGCGCTGAGCTTTGGTAACGTGAACGACGAGAATCCGCTCGCCTCCGCGTACATCGCGTACCCCTGGAACGACCTCAACGCTGACCGTTTCGTGCAGAAGAATGAGGTCGGATCCACTGTGCTCTTCTCAGGCGGCATCGATCCAGCCAAGCCTACGTCCGCGAGTTCGCCCGACAAGATCGACCGAGATTTGAAGAACAGGCACGACATCGAAGCGATCCTCGGTCTCGATCACGAACTGGGGAAGAACTTCGCAGTGGGCGGGGCGTTCACGTACCGCAGCACGGACGGCTACCAGTACGTTCCCCGTCTCGCCGCTGCATGCCCCACGTCGACGAACTGCGCTTTCATTCGACCGAACCAGTACACGGCGTTGGCTCCGGTCACCCGGAGCGCGACCAGTGCTCTCACGGGCGCTGTTTCCGGCACCGTGCAACCGTATGCCCCGCTTGCGGCTCTCGTCAGCGCAGGCGGCAGCGGTCGCTATCGGACGAACTTCGATGGCTACTCCACCAAGTACGCGGGCTTTGAGTTGACCTTGAACAAGCGCCTTGCCAACAGGTGGGGCGGCCGCGTGGCCTTCACCTACAACAACTGGACCGAGAATTTTGACGGCGACGTGGTGGCGTTTCAGAGCTCCGCTTCAGGCAGCCCTGCAGGCAGTCCGATGAGGATCGAGACCTCGCCTCTCATCAACGGCGGACCGGTTTCCCTCCTGTCCGGCGGTTCCGGAAAGGCGTCGTTCTACTCCTCGTTCAAATGGCAGTTGTACGTGAACGGGATCGTTCAGTTGCCGGGCAGCTTTGACCTTTCGACCCAGATCTTCTCTCGGCAGGGCGGCGCGTATCCGTACAACATCCGAACCGGAGCTGGCCTTGACGGAACACAATCCGGGATCGTGGGTGGGTTCGACTCTCAGCGTTACGATACCGTCGTGAACGTCGACTTCCGCCTTGCCCGGAATAGCAAGATCGGCCGGGTCACCATCACCCCGTCGATTGAGTTGTTCAATGCGCTCAACAACGATGTCACGCTGAGCCAGGCGCGCTCCATAAGCACGGCTTCCACGTTTGGCCGGATCGAAGAGATAATCAGCCCCCGTGTATTCCGCATCGGCGCTCGCCTTTCGTTCTAGCGGGTACTAAACGCGACCTTCCGGGCTTTCGCCTGGCCCGGAAGGTCGATCGCAGCCCCGGTGGCCGAAAGGTCATCGGGGCTTTTTCTTTTCCGGCCGGTTCGCAGGCCCTATTGGGCCGTGTTTCCTAGCGCGGCGAATTTACAGACTGCGTCCGCGACTTTTGTGGGAAACCCATAATCGTCATTGCGAAGGACCCGTCGTTCTGGCGGGGACTGAAGCAATCTCTCGGGAGATCGCTTCGTCGCCCGCCTTCGATCCGCTCCTGCTGAGAAACCCGTTCGAGAACGCCCCATTTGGGGCACTTTTCAAACCGGCTCTTGGACCCAGGGATGGAGCGGATCCGGGGGGCGAGTGGGTCGCTCGCGAGCGGGGCGTTGGGCGCGAGTCGCCGCTGTCCGTTACAGACATTCGCGACCATCGAGCCGAGTAAGGAGCCACACGATTCCGAAGTCTCGTTGACGCAGTGGCGACGCACGAGGCGTCCCCGCCGCGGCGAGCCCACTCGCCCCCTGGAGCCGCGGGCCACAACAATGATGCCGGTGCTAGCGAGAGATTGCTTCAGTCCACGACGAAACGACGGGTCCTTCGCAATGACTCTTGTGGGTTTCTCCCAAACAGTCACGGACTTAGTACGTGGACCGACTCGCGATGACGGCAGTCACCGACGTGGCCCGTTCACGGCGGCCATAATATGGTCGCTATCGCCCCCGATGCTGTCGACCGTTCTCTCCCTCACGCTCCTGGCCGCGCGCCCGGACATCGTTCTCGTCACCATCGACACGCTTCGCGCCGATCGAGTCGGCGCCTATGGATCGAAGCGTGGCCTGACGCCTGCGCTCGACGCGCTGGCTGGGAAGGGCGTGGTCCTTGAGGACGCGGTGGTTCAGGTCCCCCAGACGCGGCCTTCGCACGCGAGCATCCTCACCGGACTGCTTCCGTTTCAGCACGGCATCCGCGACAATGCGTCGCCCCCCCTCGGTCGCCGCATCCCAACCCTCGCTTCGACGCTGAAGGCGTCTGGGTACGCGACCGCGGCGTTTATCGCGGCCTATCCCGTCTCCCGCGCCTCCGGCCTCGACAGGGGATTCGACCTCTTCGACGACCCCTTCGGTGGCGATGCCGATTTTCTCGCGGGGGCCGGCGAAAGGAACGAACGGTCGGCGCGCGAAGTGGTGGATGGGGCGCTCGCGTGGCTCGCCCGGCCGGCCGCTCAGCCCCGATTCGTGTGGGTTCACCTCTTCGAACCTCACTACCCTTACGAACCCCCTCCGCCGTTCGATCAGCGGTTCCGCCTGAGTCCCTACGACGGCGAGGTTGCAACCGCCGATGCCGAACTGAAGCGGCTCCTGGATAAATACCCGGCGGAACCCTCACGCATCGTCGTGGTCACGTCCGACCATGGCGAGGGCCTCGGAGATCACGGCGAGGATGAGCATCACCTCTTCGTCTACGAGTCGACGCTGCGCGTTCCCCTGATTGTGGCTGGCGGCGGTCTCCCGCAGGGTCGGCGCGTGAAGGGGCAATTTCGCAGTATCGACCTGATGTCCACGCTGCTGGAGCTTGCCGATGTGCCTTCTCCGCGGGTGAGCGGCGTCTCTCGCGCGCAAAACCTGAGATCCGGAACCGCCATTCCCGATAACCAGTCCTACGCCGAATCCCTCTACGGCTCGATCCACTTCGGCTATGCGCCGGTTCGCGCGTTGCGCGCCGAGGGTTTCAAGTACATCGATACGCCCCGGCCCGAGTTGTACCGTGTGGCTGCCGATCCCGCCGAAACCACGAATCTCAGCGGCCATCGGCAGCCCCTC
>JANLWV010000379.1:0-15546 GCA_031364765.1 Vicinamibacteria bacterium | reverse complement strand
TCCGCAGGAAGTGATAGCGCGGGCCAAGGCGCTGAGCGTCGAACTCGGAACCCCAATCACGCCCGGGTTCGAGGCATTGGTCTTCAAGGCCTCGCGCGGCATCGAGGACATCTACGAGCTGACGTACTTCCGCAAGGATGGGAGCCGCTTCCCGGCGGTCGTGTCCGTCACGGCGCTGCGCGATGCGCAGGACGCCATCATCGGCTATCTGCTGATCGGCACCGACAACACCGCGCGCAAGCAGGTCGAAGAGGAGCGGATGAAGCTCGATCAGCGGCTGCGCGACCAGCACTTCTACACGCGCTCCCTCATCGAATCCAACATCGACGCCATGATGACCACCGACCCGCGCGGCATCATCACGGACGTCAACAAGCAGACGGAGGCCCTGACCGGGTGCACGCGCGACGAGCTGATCGGCGCGCCGTTCAAGAGCTACTTCACCGATCCGGAGCGGGCCGAAGCGGGAATCAAGCGCGCGCTCTCCGAAAAGAAGGTCACCGACTACGAGCTGACGGCGCGCGCCCTCGACGGGAAGCAAACCGTGGTGTCCTACAACGCGACCACCTTTTACGACCGGGGCCGCACGCTGCAGGGCGTCTTCGCCGCCGCACGCGACGTCACGGAGCGCAAGCGGGTGGAGGTGGAGCTGCGACAGGCCAAGGCCGCGGCCGAGAGCGCCAGCAAGACCAAGTCGGATTTTCTGGCGAGCATGAGTCATGAAATCCGCACGCCGATGAACGCGATCATCGGCATCGCGGACCTGCTCGCGAAGACACCTCTCTCCGAAGAGCAGAACAAGTATGTGCAGATCTTTCGCCGCGCCGGCGATAACCTGCTGAATCTCATCAACGACATCCTCGATCTCTCCAAAGTCGAAGCTGAGCAGCTTGAGCTCG
The DNA here is from genome assembly GCA_031364765.1 of Vicinamibacteria bacterium. Classification (GTDB taxonomy): domain Bacteria; phylum Acidobacteriota; class Vicinamibacteria; order Fen-336; family JAGNNV01; genus JAGNNV01. Next base: position 14,647 of record JANLWV010000379.1, on the reverse strand, counting down.
AACGGACCGGGTTCTCCCTCCACGATCTGTTGGAGAAAGTGAAGGAGATGGTGGCGGGCCGGTCCCATGAAAAGGGTCTGGCCCTGATGTGCGAGATCGCGCCGAACGTGCCCACCGACCTGGTCGGCGACCCGACCCGGCTGCGTCAGGTGCTGCTGAATTTGCTTGGCAACGCAATCAAGTTTACGGAATCGGGCGAAGTGGCCCTGCGAATCACGCCCGATCCGGAAGCCTCCGTCCCGGGCGCATTGCGGTTCACGATCTCGGACACCGGCATCGGCATTCCGGGCGAGAAATTGAGCTCGGTATTTGAGCGATTCACGCAAGCCGACTCATCCACCACCCGCAAGTACGGGGGCTCGGGGCTGGGGCTCACGATTTCGAAGCGCCTGGTGGAACTGATGGGCGGGCGCATCTGGGTCGAAAGCGAAGTGGAGGAGGGCAGCGTGTTTTCTTTCACCGTGCCGCTCGGGATCTCGGGCCGGGCCACGCGGCGCGCGGCCATGCCGGTCGGGGCGGTTCCCGAGCCGCCGCTGCAGGCGCTGCGCATCCTCCTGGTGGAAGACTCCCTCGACAACCAAACGATCACGGTGGCCTACATGCAGGACACGCCGTACCGGGTCGAAATCGCCGAAAACGGGGCCGTCGCCTATGAAAAGTTTATCGCTTCACAGTATGACCTTGTCCTGATGGACCGGCAAATGCCGGTCATGGATGGCTTGACCGCGACGCGGGCGATTAGAGCGTGGGAACAGGAGAACCACCGGTCCCCCACGCCCATCCTCGCCCTGACCGCCTCGGCCCTGAAGGGGGATCAGGAAAAGTGTGTGGCGGCGGGGTGCACGGCCTATTTGACGAAACCCATCAAACAAGAGGTTCTGCTGCAGGCAATCCGGGAGCATTCCGTAGCGGCGTCGGCGCCTCCGCCATCGCCTGGGTCATTGACCGACGAGAACCACGGCAAGGACGCGATCCTGGTGCGCGCGGATCCCAGGATCGCCGACCTCATCCCCAGGTTTTTGCAGAACCGAAGACTGGATGTCACCGCGATGCTGAGCGCCCTGGACCTCGGTGACTTTAAGACCGTGGAGAGTCTGGGGCACGGCATGATGGGCGCCGGGGGTGGCTACGGATTTCAGGCCATCACGGACATCGGCGCCGCCCTTGAGCAGGCCGCCGAGAACGCCGACGCCGGCGCGTCGCGCAAGTGGGTGGCCGAGTTGTCGTCGTACCTTGATCGGGTGGAAGTAACGCCCGGCTAGCAGGTGACTAGCGGCGCTTGACTCTGGCGAGGCAGGCGTGGACGCGCGCGGTCAGTTGCGGGATCGAAAACGGCTTGGTGACATAGTCGGTCACCCCCGCTTCAAAGCCGGCGCGGGTGCTGGGCTCGTCGGTCATCGCGGTAAGCATGAGCACCGGCAGGCGCTCGGTCGCGGGCTGGGCGCGCAACGCTTTCATGACGGCCAGGCCGTCCATGCCGGTCATCTTGTAGTCCAGCACCACCAGGTCCGGAATGCGCTCACCGATCATCCGCAGAGCCTCCGGGCCGCTGGTCGCCGTGCTCACGGTGTACGGGCCCTCCTCCAGCGCGCGCGCGACCAGGCTGAGCATGTCCGGCTGATCATCCACCACTAGGATCTCAAAGCGGCGCTGGGCGACGGACGCCTGGAAGGGGTCGGCAGGGACAAACGGCTTCAAGGCAGCGCGCTGCTCCAGGACGAGTTCACAGCCTTCATACGCGCAGAAGACCTCAAGTCCCTTCCCGCATTTCAAGGCCAGGGCGCGGGCCTTGCGCTCGATGTCGGCCACGAAGTTGTCGTCGTGGCTGGGATCGTGATGGGTCAGGGCTATCTGCCGCACGCCGGCCGCCGAGGCTATCTGCACGGCGTAGTCGTACGTGCTGTGTCCCCAGGTTTTCTTCGGGCCGTACTCCTCGGGCGTGTACTGGGCGTCGTGGATCACGAGATCGGCGTTGGCCATGAATTCGGCGTGCCGGCGGTCTCCGTCGTGCAGGATGGACTCGATGTGGCCCGGCTCGGCGTCGGCGCGCCAGAGTTCATCGGCGAACGGCTCGTGGTCCACCAGGTACACCACCACGACGCCGTCGGCCTCGACCCGGTAACCGAGCGTCATGGCCGGATGATTGAGAAACTGCGTGGCCACCCGCGCGCCGCCGATGGTGTGGATTCCCTCGGACAGGTCGTGGTACGTGATGGCGGCCGGCAGCTGATCCAACGCGACCGGGAAATACCGGAACTCCATCTGGCCGCCCAGCACGTCGTGCAACGAGCCGCGGCTGCCCTCCGGCCCATAGATCGCAGCCGAGTTCCCTTTGATAAAGGCCGGGGTGAAGAAAGGAAACCCTTGGATGTGATCCCAGTGCGTGTGTCCAAGGAGGATGTTCGCGTTGATGGGTTTTTTTCCCTGGGCCATCAGCTGGGCAGCCAGCCGGGCCGCGCCGGTGCCGCAATCGAAGATCAGAAGTTCGCCGCTGGCCGTGGTCAGCTCGACGCAGGAAGTATTGCCGCCGTAGTGGATCGTATTCGGCCCGGGAGTGGCGATTGACCCCCGGGTTCCCCAGAAACGTACTTTCATAAGCTTGAGCCTACAGCGCCCGCATGAAGGCCACGAGGTCCTTCTTCTCCGGTTCGTTCAGTTTCAAATCCAGCACGAGATTGAAAAACTCGACCGTGTCCTCCAGCGTGAGCAGGCGGTCGTCGTGCAGGTACGGCGGCGAGTCCTTGATGCCGCGCAGCGGGAAGGTTTTGATCGGACCGTCGGCGGACGCCAGGCGACCGTTGATCAGGACCTCCTTGAAGAACCGCTCCACTTGCAGGTTGTGCATGAGGTTGTCGGTGTAGTACGGCGGCGTGTGGCAGGTGGCGCACTGCCCCTTCCCGAAAAAGACTCCCTGGCCGCGCAATTCGCTCTCGCTCGCTTTCGCGGGATTGAGTTTGCCGAAGACGTTGAGCCTGGGTGCGGGCGGGAAGTCGAGCAGCGCCTCGAACTCGGCCATGAAATGCACCTGACTGCCACGCTCGAGAATGTTGACACCCTTGCGTTGGGCCTGACCAGGGTCGCCGTCGAAATAGGCCGCCCGCTGCTCGAACTCGGTGAAGTCTTCCACGGTCTTGAGGGCCCGCTGCGAACCGAAGAGGCGCTGGATGTTCACGCCCCGCAAGGTTGGCGTGTCGATCCGATGGCGATGATTGTCGGGCCGAATGTCGCCCACCGTGTGGGTGGCGGCGTTCGTGTGGCCGTTGGCGTGACAGTCGAAACAGGCGACACCCTGATGCCCTTTCAAAGTGCGGCGATCGTCGGTGGCGTTGAATTGGGCCTGAGCAAAAGGCGTCACCAGGAGACGCAATCCTTCGACCTGCTTGGGATTGAGGATGTCCTTGAACAATTCGTGGAAGTTCGTGAGCGTCACCAGCTTCCCTTGCGACACATCACCCAGGTCGGGCCGCGTGGTCAGATAGATCGCCGCCGGGAACTCGGGCAGAAAATGATCGGGCAAGTCGAAGTCGAGGTCGAAGCGGGTCAGATCCCGATCGGTCTGTTTCTTCGTCTCGTCGATGAGGAATTTGGGGAAGATCATCCCGCCCAACTCGTGATGGGGATGCGGCAGGGGAAGGAAGCCGGCCGGCCACAGCTGTTTTTCCTTGATCTCCTCGGGGGAGAGCGCGGCGAGATTCGCCCAGGTCGTACCGGCGGGCAGCTTGACCCGCACGCCCTCCTGCACCGCCTTGCCGCGCGACATGGTCGTTCCGGCCGCCGCTCGGGCGGCAAGGTCGTAGCGCGAAGCCAGCAGGTCCTGCTGGCGTTTCGCGAAGGTCGGCTTCTCGCTTTGAAGTCGCTTGATCAGAGCGGGAAGGTCTTCCTGGATGGCCGAGGCGGTAAGCGCGAAGCAGACAACCACCGCGGCGGGCAACGCGGCCAGAGACCAGCGGATTCGGGACAAATCTGACATTGCGGACTCCTTATGACTACGTGCGGCAGGGTTCGACGACGCTTTCGCGATTCAGCGATTTGATCGGATCAACCATAGCCGAAACCGAGGAGAATGTTCACCTGCGCAGGCGTCTTCGCTGGGGCCCGTGTCTATTTCTTCGCGGCGACGAACTCGATCTCGATTTGTGCTCCGCTGGGCAACGCGGCGACGCCGACGAAGGTTCGCGCGGGCAGGGGTTTCGGCATCAGCTCCACGTAGATCGCGTTGAAGGCGTCGTACTTCGCGACGTCGGTAACGTAGACGTTCGTCTTCACTACGTCCGCGAGCGACAGGCCGGCGGCCTTCAGGATCGCTTCGAGGTTCCGGATGGACTGGCGGGCTTCAATCGCGAAATCCGGACTCACCTTCTGGGTGGCCGGATCCTGTCCGATGTTCCCCGAGACCCAAAGCAGGTTCCCCACCATGACGCCCTGGTTGTAAGGAGCGCCCGGCCGGGGCGGCGCTTCCTTCGAATTGACGCGGACATGGTCCTTCTGCGCCGCCGCGGTGTAACCGAACCCGAAGATCAGGGCGCCAAGAACCAGGGTGCGAAGGGTTTTCATTCAGACTCTCCTCAATAGTAAGGGTGCGCGGAAGGCGGATTTCGCGATTCCGTGCTACTGTTCGTGCCGACCGTATCAGAAACCGACTCACACTAGATTGGTTTTGGCAGCCGCACGGGTCACTTATTCTGACGTCGGCGAGCCGGAACCGCATCGGTTTCGCGATAGCGCACCGCAGGTGCGACGGCAGCTTCACTCACGAACACCTCGTGGCTCTTTGCCGGAGTCCAGGCTGTTCGCGCCTGACCCCTTAAGAAAGGCAACGGTGCAACTGAACCACGAAGCCGCTGCCACACCGCCTGCACTTTAGCGAGACCAGAAAAACCAGGAACACATTGACCGGAAACGCACCCGAAGAGCAGCGAATCGCGCTCTTCATCGACTTTGAAAATATCGCCATCGGCGTACGCGACGCTCACTACCGTCGCTTTGATATCAACCTCGTTCTTGAACGCCTCGTCGAAAAAGGCAAAATCCTCACCAAGCGGGCTTATGCCGATTGGGGCCGCTACGGCGAGTATCGCCGGAGCTTCCACGAAGCCGCGGTCGAACTCATCGAGGTTCCCCAGAAGTCCGTGGGCGGAAAGAACTCCGCCGACATCCGTCTCGTCGTCGACGCCATGGACATGTCGTTCCAGAAGGAGCACATCGACTGCTTCTGCATCGCCTCGGGCGACTCCGACTTCTCGCCGCTTGTCAGCAAGCTGAAGGAGAACGACAAGTACGTCATCGGCCTCGGGGTCAAGAACTCCACCTCCGATCTGCTGATGGAGAACTGCGACGAGTTCATCTTCTATGAAGATCTCGTGAGGCGTCAGGAAAAGCCCGCGGTGGTGATTCCGAACATCCCGGAAAAGCTTCAGGAGGCGTTTTCGATTCTGGTCGACTCGGTCGTCGCGCTGCAACTCGAGAACAAAGGCGCGCTTTGGGGCTCGATGGTCAAAGAGACCATGAAGCGCAAGAAGCCGTCCTTCAACGAGACCTATTACGGCTTCCGTTCGTTTTCGAGTCTTCTCGAAGACGCGCAGCGACGTGGTGTGGTGACGTTACGTCGGGATCAGAAGTCCGGCAGCTACATCGTGGAGGACCTGGGTGCGGCGGCCCGGGGCGACGGATCGATCGTGCCGGCACGTCCTTCGGAGACGGAAGCGGCGGCGGCCAGCGGGTCGACGAACGATGGCGGCTCTAACCCGAACGGTCCTTCGCCGCTGAACGGAAACTCGAATGGATACAACAACGGTCGCGGCGAGTCACGCGGGGATCGCGAACCGCGAACCGAGCGTAGGCCGGCGCCGAGCGTTTCGCCCACCGTGGCGGCAGCCGCCGGGAGCCTGCCCGGGACTCTGCCTTCGCCGACGGACGACGGGTCCATAAATGTGGAAGGCGAGGGACCGGAGGGCGACGCGCCGAGCCGTCCTCGCCGAAGACGCGGCGGTCGCGGGCGTGGTCGCGGACGAGAGAGCGGTGAGAGAGAATCGCGTCCCGACCTGGAAGCGCGCGGGGAAGAGATTCCGCTGCCGTCGGACGAGGATTCGCACCCATCAATCCCGACCCCACCCGAGGCAGCGGCGGCCTACCCTCAAGTGGTCGAGCGCATGGCGACCACCGACGCTCCCGTGTTCTGGGAAGTGCCGGCGCTGGCCGCGCCAGCCGCAGGAGCATCGCCCGAGATCGCAAGGCCCGCGCCTCCCGTCTCACCGGTGGATCCGAGCAAGGCGTCATTCTCGTTGCTCGGGTGGCTGAAAGGCGGCGGGTAAGTTCGCGCCCGGATTTCACCCCATAAGGTCTCGGAGAACGGCAGCGGATAGCGGTCAGTGGATCCCGGCTTTCGCCGGGATACGCAGGGTGCTGACCTTTTCAGCACCCTGCTACATCAGGCTCGCGTAGAGATCCTCGAACTCGCCCACCACCCGTTCGGCGCCGAACAGCGACTGGGCGCGGTGACGCGCGGCTTCGCCCATCTCGCGTCTTCGTTCCTTGTCGCGCAGGATCTCGCAGCAGCGTTCCGCGAGGCCTTCGACGTCTCCGACCGGAAGCAGATAACCGCACTCCGCGTGCTTGACCACTTCCGGCAGGCCGCCGGCGTCGGACCCGACCACGGGAATCCCCGCGGCCATGGCCGCGAGTGCCGCGAAGCCGAACGACTCGTTGTCCGAAGGCAGCAGAAAAACGTCGGCCTCGGGCAGGGCATCGTAGCTCTCCACCCCCGAGAGGAACCGCACGGAACCGTCCATGCCAAGGGTGCGGGCCACCTCGCGGGCAGACGCGCGCTCGGGACCATCGCCGACCAGTAGAAGATAGCAGGGGATCTCGCGCAGCACGCGCGAAAATGTCTCCAGCACAACATCGATGCGTTTGCCGGGCCGGAAGTTCGAAATATGGAGAATCGCGGGCCGATCAGACGCGCCCACCTTGAACGTCCGCGGTATGGGATCGAGGAAGTCCGGAATGACATGAAGCTTTCGCGGACCGAACTCCTGAAGAATCTCGCGCTTCAACGAGCCGGAGACGCAGGTCACGGCGTCGGAGCTGTCGAGGCCATTTCGCGCCAGACCGACAAGGCACAGGTCGGACGCGATGAGGGTCAGCTCCACGCCGTGGAGCGTGGTCACGAGCTTCGGCGCGAAAGCACCAAGAATCCTCTGCGCCAGAGAAGCCGCGACGGCGTGCGGAATGGCGGCGTGGACGTGAACAAGGTCGAGCTTCGCTTCCTCGGCGACGGCGGCGATCTTCGCGGCCAGGGCAAAGTCGTGCATGGGCGGGTCGGTGGTGGCGCAGGTCGAGGGATCGATCACGTGCTCGCTCACACCGTCTTCCGCGAGATGCGGCGTGCCTGAACGATGACCGATGAAGTGCACCTCGTGCCCGCGACGCGCCAGATTGCGCGACAGCGACGCGGCCACCGTCATCGAAGCGGTGCCGAGCGGGGGTGCGACCATTCCAATCTTCATATCGGCAACACCTGATGCCCCTTCGCCCACGGGTCCATACGCTGCCGGATCTCGTCGATCACCGGCGGGCCGTAGCGGGCGAGGAGCGAAATCCAGGAGACGCCGCGCTCCTGCAACGATCCTCCGGGGAAGATGAAGTCGCGGGTGCGACGCAGGCGTTCGGCGCGGGTAGTGTCCTGCCGCTTCATGGTGCGCAGGGCTTTCTCCTGGAGTCCTTCGACCTGATGAAGAGCGCGACCGAGCGCCGACTGCGAGGCGCCTCGCAACGTCGAGTCAAGACGGGCCAGAGCCTCTTCAACGCCGTGGAATCCGCTTTCGATTCCGGACCTCGCAAGGGCGAAGGCTTTCTCCACGTCAGGATTCGCCTCCCGCGCCGCGCGGGCCAGAAGTATCTCGGTGTCGGTTTGAAGGTCTTCGAAGGAAAGAGATTCGGCCTCCATGGCGCGAGCCGACGCCGAGTCGACTAGCGAAAACGAAGGCCGCGGGAAAATGACCGGACGCGGTATGCCGAAGTGCGAGTACGAAGGTCCGATCTGGGCGTGATACGCCACCTCGGCCGGGCCGCCGATGTATGCGATGGTGGGGAGCAGATAGTCCTGAACCAGGGGGCGCAACATCACGCCGGGGCTTGCGTCTTGAGGCGACTTCGCGAGACGCGCGAGCAGTTCAGCCGGCGTCATTGTCTGATTGCCTCCGCGGACTTCGATCCCCTTTTCGCTCACGCCGAGGGCGCGACGTTTCCCTCCGGTCACCACGAAGAGGTTCAGGAAACCGGTCGCTCTCACCGGCACCTGTTGGTGGTAGCCCGCGGCGAGCAGCTTCTCGCCGATTTCGGCGGCCAGGCGTGAGATCGGTGACGCCTCCGAGATTTCACGTTCAATGACCGGCCTCATCAGGGCCTTGAGCGCGGGCACGCCCGGATCGAAGATCACGAGGCTCGGCAGAAAACGGCGAAGAAGATTCGCGAAAGCGCCGCTGATCGTCTCGCCGGGGCGATAGGCCGCCTGGAGTACATCGCAGACTTCGTCCTTCCAGGGCGAGGCGGGAAGGAGATCGCGAACCGACTTCGCGAGACCGTCGATGGTGTCGTCGAGCCGAATGGTCGAGGCGGGCTGGAGATTCGGCTCAATACGCGGCTCGTAACGAATGGCCTTCAGCTCGGAGTTCGAGTCGAGGAGCGTGGTGGCCCGAATCTCGGCAAAGTCGTGATCGTCCGAGGCGACCCAGAAAACCGGCACCACCTTTTTCTTGAGCATCTCGCTCATCGTCCGCGCGATTTCGACCGCGGCCAGCGCCTTGTACAGGACGTACAGGGGACCGCCGAAAAGCACCGACTGCTGACCGGTGACCACGGCCAGTGTTTGCGGGTCCTTGAGCGCCTCGGCGTTCGCGCGGCCTTGGCTCCCGGGCGGCTGCTCGGCGGCGAGCACTTCGGCGACCTCGGCTCTCGGGCGGACGAAGCCGACCGTGGCCGCGGCGGCCTTCGCGAGATCCTCTTTCGCGAAGCCCAGGGCGTAGAAAGAGGAGGACTTTCCGCGGGACGCGAGGTAATCGCGGAACAACGGCGAGAGCGGTTGCTTCAGCGCGTCGAAGGAGATCGTCCGAGACGCGCGATCGGTCGCAAGCATCGGGCGCAGTCTATCGTCCCTGCTCTGCCCCCCAAACCCCCGCGCTCCGGTCGTCCCTGGGCTATTCCCCCTACGAAGGTTGACACCCGCCGATGGGCTTCGATACGCTCCGCAGTCCTGGGACGTTGCGGTCCTGGACGCGCAGGCGCGTGGCTCAGTGGTAGAGCGCTTCGTTGACACCGAAGAGGTCGATGGTTCAATTCCATCCGCGCCTACCAGACCGCAGAACGTTTCAAAAGACTCTCTCAAGGCACCCAAATTAGGAACGAACGCGATTTGATGATCCGCTCCCCCCTCAGCTCACGCTGATGTCACGAATCAAGATGCAACCAGCGAAGGCCGGAGTCACTCCGGCCGGAGCGCGGGGGTTTGGGGGGCTGAGCATGGCGGCCCGCCTTCGAATTGCGGCCCCCCAAGTTAAAGGCCAGGCCGGATTCACTCCGGCCGGAGCGCGGGGGTTTGGGGGGCTGAGCATGGCTGGCCGTTTGTACTCTGCGGCTCCCCAGACTCAATGATGGACACGACCGGTCCTTCCGGCGAGAGCAAGCCTGCGGATTCCCCAATCGAGATCTATCGCCATTCGTCCGCGCATCTCCTGGCCGCCGCAGTCACCGAGCTCTTCCCCGACGCACAGTGCGGCATCGGCCCGCCCACCGACGACGGTTTCTTCTACGACTTCCTGGTGAAGCAGCCCTTCACGCCGGAGGATCTCGTCGCCATTGAGAAGAAGATGGCGCACATCGTGAAGCAGAACCGTCCGATCGAGAAGAAGCTCCTCCCTAAAGCGGAAGCGCTGAAGGAGTTCGCGGATCGCGGCCAGACCTTGAAGTGCCAGCTCATCGAAGAGAAGGCGGGCGAGGTTGTGCAGTGCTACACCATGGGTTCGTTCATCGACTTCTGCCTCGGGCCTCATCTTCCGAGCACGTCGCACATCAAAGCCTTCAAGCTCAACCCATCGCCGGCCGCCGCGTACTGGAAGGGCAACGCCGCCAATCCGTCGATGCAACGCATCTACGGCTACAGCTTCTTCACGAAGGAAGAGCTGGATCAGCACTTGTTCCGACTGGCCGAAGCGAAGAAGCGCGATCACCGCAGGCTCGGCAAAGAGCTCGGCCTCTTCATGACCCACCCTTGGGCGCCCGGCGCCCCGTTTTGGCTCCCCAAGGGCGCCACGTTGTGGAACACGCTCGCCGGCTACATGCGCGGGCTCCTGATGTCGTCCGGATACGTGGAGCTGCGTACGCCGCTGGCCTTCAACCAGAAACTCTGGGAGACCTCGGGGCACTGGTTCCACTACCGCGAGAACATGTTCGAGATTCAGGCCGGCGCCGAAACCATGGCCCTCAAAGCCATGAACTGCCCGGGCCACATGCTGGTGTTCGGAGCGGAGAAACACAGCTACCGCGAGTTGCCGATCCGCTATCACGACCAGGGTGTCCTGCATCGGAACGAAGCCTCGGGCGTCCTTTCCGGCCTCACCCGGGTGCGGCAGTTTTGTCTGGATGACGCGCACATCTTCATCACGCCCGATCAGATAGCGAGCGAGGTCCTGAGCCTGTTGAAGCTCGTGCAGCGCGTCTATCGGGACTTTGGCCTGTCGGTTGAAATGAGGCTCTCGACCCGCCCCACCGAGTTCCTGGGCGAGATCGCCACCTGGGACGCCGCCGAGGCTCAACTCAAGAGCGCCCTGGACGCGTCGGGCGTGACCTACACGATCAACGCCGGCGATGGCGCCTTCTACGGTCCCAAGATCGACTTCGATGTCGCGGACGCCCTGGGCCGGAAGTGGCAGTGCGCCACCATCCAGCTCGACTACCAGCTTCCCGAGCGGTTCGACCTCTCGTACACCGGCGCGGATGGCGCCGACCATCGTCCGATCGTCATCCATCGCGCGATCTTCGGCAGCTTCGAGCGCTTCATCGCACTCCTGATCGAGAACTACGCGGGCGCCTTCCCGGTCTGGCTGGCTCCGGTTCAGGCGGTCGTGATTCCGGTGGTCGAGGCCCACAACGAATACGCCCGCAGAGTCGCGGCCGAGTTGGGGGCTTTCAAGATCAAGGTCGACGAGCGCAACGAAAAGCTCGGTTACCGGATTCGTGAAGCCCAGGCTCAGAAGGTCCCCTACATGCTCGTGGTGGGCGACAAGGAAGTCGCGGAAGCCACGGTGGCGGTCCGTCATCGGTTCAAGGCCGACCTTGGCGCGATGAAGGTCAAGGACTTCGCCAGGAAACTTTCAGAACTCATCGCCACGCACAACGTGAACGAAGAGCCGTCGTGATTTTCCGTATTTCAATCTTGGTTACCGACGAGAAGCGCGCGACGCGCGGCCTCCCGTCAAACACCGGAGGTGCCCCATAGATCCCAAATCAGTCCGCATAAACGAAAAGATCCGCGTCAAGGAGATCCGTGTCATCGACGCGGATGGCGCGCAACTCGGCATCATGCCGCCCGAACAAGCCCTCTCCATCGCCGTGGAGAAAGAGCTCGACCTCGTCGAAGTGGCGCCCCAGGCGGTGCCGCCGGTCTGCCGCATCATGAATGCGGGCAAATTCTTCTACGAGCAGAACAAGCGGGAAGCGGAAGCCCGAAAACACCAGAAGCACATCCAGATCAAGGAAGTGAAGTTCCGGCCCAAGGTCGACGATCACGACTTCGACTTCAAGAAGCGCAACGTCGAGCGCTTCCTCGCCGAAGGCAACAAGGTGAAGTCGCTGGTCCAGTTTCGCGGCCGGGAAATTGTCCACTCGCACGTGGGTCTCGACATCCTTCGAAAGCTGGCGGCCGATCTCGGCGCCTCCGCGATTGTCGAAGTGCCGCCGCGCCTCGAGGGCAACATGATGACGCAGATCCTCTCGCCGGGTAAGGAGCTGGCCAAGCAGACGGCCAAGGTCAATGATGCCAAGGCCAGGGGCGGAGACGGCAAGGCCAAGGGTGGAGCCAAAGGCGGTAAGACGGAAAAGCCCGCGAAAAAGAGCGAAGGAAAGCCGAAGCCCGTGGCGGCAGTCGCCGCAGAAGCCGCCAAGGCCTGACCTTCAAGAAGCCAAGAACCCCAAACCGAATACCCCGGGCAAGATGCGCCCTCAACCACTCGAAGAGAAAATATCAACATGCGAAAGCCAAAGACAAAGATCAAGAAGAAGACGAAGCGCGCCGCGATGGCCCGGTTCAAACTCACCGCCACCGGCAAGATCAAGCGCAATCGTTCGATGAAGGGCCACATCCTCACCAAGAAGGGTCCCAACCGGCGCCGCAAGCTGCGCGGTTCGACGCTCGTCTCCAAGGCGGACCACGCGAACGTGCTCAACATGATCACGTCGTAATTGAGGTGGGGGGCGTTGAACGGACCCGCCCCCCACACCCCCATCGCTTCGGCCCAAGTCAATTGGGCCTGCGCTTCGTTCGGACCTGTGACTACGAGCCGGCCGGAACCCGCCCCCCACAAACAAACGACCGAGCGACCAAGCTGCGGTTCTAGCGTCTCAAGGAGCATGCGGTTCGCTCCCGAGACGCTCCTGGTGTTTCTGGCGACCACCGCGTCGGCGGCGGCGGTCAGGCCGCATCCGCAGGACCCTCCGGCGGCCACGCCTTCGGTTTCTCCGGAGCCACAGGCGGCCCCCTCCCCCACGCCGCGTTACAAGCTCATTCCTTATGGGTTCGAAAGCGCCAAAGACCGATCGACGGTGCCGCTTTTGCGCTTTGAAGACAAGACAGAGGTGAGGTCCCTCGAGATGAACGCGGCCATCGCGAGATTCTTCGACGGGGGCGACGAGAAAGGCAACATGCTTCGCGGCGCAACTCCGGGCGGAGCGCCCACCCGTCAGGACATGGCGGCCTATCGCCCCCACGTTTCGCCGGCCGTCGATCTTCTCGGCGCCGCCATACTCGCGGTGAAAGAGATCCGAAAGCAGATCGACAAGCGCAAGGGAATGCCCGCGGCTGATCCTTCACCGTCACCAACGCCTTAGCGATTCTTGCTGATGACGATTTCGACGCGCCGGTTCTTCTGCCGCCCCTCGGGATCGTCGTCGCCGGCAGGCTTCGTATTCGGTGCAACCGGCCGGGTCTCGCCGAGTCCCTTCGACGAGAAGCGAAGGCGGGCGAGGCCATTTCTGGCGAACCATTTCCGGACCGAGTCGGCTCGGCGCTCGGAGAGCTTCTGGTTGTAGGCGTCGTCGCCCTTCGAGTCGGTGTGGCCTTCGATCCGGACGACCCCTTTCGCCCTTTTGCCGATGAACTCCGCCGCCTTCTTCAAGGTGTCTTCGGCTTTAGGGAGGAGAGTCGCCTTGTCGAACTCAAACAAAACGTCGGCGGCGAGTTCGATGCGCACCTCGGTCTCGGTCTCCTTCACCTGGAGGTCGACCACCTGACCGCCGAAGCTCTCGACCTTGAAGACGATATCGATGACCTTGAACTTCGCGTCAGACGGGACCTCCTGCTCCTGCGCGCCGGCGCCGGCCGAAGCGAGCAGGAACAGCAGCGGAGCCGCAATAACGCAGAGTGGTCGTTTCATGAACCCCCCGACCGTCAACGGCTCAGAGGCACATCGTCCATCGGCGAGAAATGAGGGATGACGATCGAGAGGTGCTGCACGTCGTCGGGGGGCGCCGGGAATTTCGCCCACAGGTTGGCTCGACTCCCCTTGGGAATGTCCCTTACCTTCTGGCTGCAGACGCAACTGTTCTCGCTGTCCCGGGCCACGAAGTACTTCTTCTTTCCGACCGGATCGATCAGGTGAAGGCCGCCGATGCCGCCGAAATCCTTGATCTCATGGGCGGGATCCACGAAGGTGTAATCGAACGAGACCGGCTTGTCGGAATCGTTGATCATCGTGAACTTGAGGCTCACCGTTCCCCCGCTGGTCCGCTTGAACTCGGTGACCTCGGCGCGAAGGCCGGAAGTCTCGCCGTCGGCGGTGGCGATGGCGGCGGGCCGGGCCGCGGCGGGCGCTTCGGGGGCGGTTGCGGCAGCCGTTGGCGCGGCGGCCGCCGAGTCGGCCACGGCGGCGGGAGTCGCGGCCGGTTGGGCCGTGGGCGGCGCTGACCCTGGCTTCGAGCATCCGAGAAAAACGATCGCAACGACCAGCAGATTCTTCTTCATGACGTCCTCCTGGGAGCCTGCCGGGCGAGATCTCGCGATGGCCCCGTCGCGGCAAATACTACGCCCGTTCCGGCTGGCGCCAGGCAGGGTCTCGCCGAATCCCTGCACATCCAAAACCATGGGCAGCGACCAACGTTGACCCTTGCTCTCCCACAAGATAGCGTCTCGCGCAGACCCTTCCCATGCCCCAAAACGTCCACGACAACATCCTCGACGCCATCGGCCACACACCGCTCATCCGCCTGAATCGGCTCACCCGCGACATCAAGGCCACGGTCTACGCGAAAGTCGAGAGCGCCAATCCGGGCAACAGCATCAAGGACCGGATGGCGGTCCGGATGATCGAGGACGCGGAGCAGAAGGGCCTCCTGAAGCCGGGCGGCACCATCATCGAAGGTACTTCCGGCAACACCGGCA
>JANLWV010000138.1:0-6867 GCA_031364765.1 Vicinamibacteria bacterium | reverse complement strand
CGCTCGTCACACCGCCGACACCTGTCGCCTCTCCTGATCCAATCCCACCGCCAATAGAATTGAGAGCTCATGGATCTTGACATCGGATGCTCCTTCGTATTCGGTGTGCCGGCTGCAACCCATGCCGTGATGCTGTTCGAGCCTCACTCGAGCGACCTACAGAAGGTGGTCGATTCGAGGCTGGTGATTCAGGGCGACGCCCAGTTACACGGCAACAAGCTTGGCGAAGTGGCGAGGGGGAACCTGTTTCCCGCAAGCCGGACCGACCACAAGCCGCCCTTTGAGATTCCCTATGGCTTCACCTTCTACGGCGTCCTCACTCCGTGGGCGTCCCTGGGCGTTTCGAACGTCCGCGTGGTCCGGGAAGGGGCGGCGCTTTTCTCCGCGGTCTCGGCTCTGGCTCTGGCTCTCGTCCTCGGGCGAGCCTCCGCCAGCCACGCCGCTGGCGCGATGATTCTGTGGACGTTGGCCCCCGTGAATATCAGGACGATGGGTTTTGGAAACCTGTCGAACGTCTTTGCGCAGTCGATCTTCGTCCTATTCCTTGTCACTGCCCTTCTCATGCGACGAGGGTCGGTCCGAGCCGGGCTGCTCGCCTTCCTCGTCGCCCTCTCCGCCACCGCCCATCTGTCGTCGTTCATTTTTCTCCTGACCCTCCTTTTCGTGGCCATCCCCATTTCCCAGGACCGGAACAGCGCGGCCTTCAAACCTCTGCTGGCCGGCGTTCTGCTGGCCGGGTCCTACTATGCCTGTTTCTTGCCGATGATCCTCGCGCAGCTTCCAAGACTGCTCGGCGAACGCGGAGGGAGCGCCGGGATCGTCGATCCGTGGCGGGTGCCCAACCAGGTTGTCGCGGGAGCGGGGTGGCCGCTCCTGGCCCTCATCGTCCTTTCAACTCTGGTTGGAAGGCTTCGTCCTGTTCTGCCGCTCGCTCGGAGCCTGGCTCTGACTGGAGCGCTGTTGGCGATGGTGGCGCTCGCGTCACCGGTCGAGGTCCGGTACCTTCTCGCTGTGCTGCCCCTTCTCTCCATACTCGGGGCCTCCGTTCTCGACGAGGGTGAGACATCTTCCTTTGAGCGCCCGAGGATCGCTTTTTTACCTCTCGCCCTGGTTCTCCTTCTTGCCGCACTCGTGAGCGGAGTGATCGTTCTGCTGGAGTTCATCCCTCTCTCCGGTCTTTAGTGGCCGCTGCTACACTCAACCTTTCCAATAACTTATGGAGTACATCTGCAAGATCGGCACGCCGGCGGGAGAGATCGTCGAGCGGAGTTTCGACGCTCCGAACGAAGAGGCCCTTAAGGCAGATCTTCTGCGCCAGAGTCTCTTCCTTTTCTCTCACCGAAAAGCGACCCACGGGTTCAGGTTCGGGGCGCCCCGGGTCAAGCCGGAGAGCCTGCAACTTTTTGGCCAGGAACTCGCAGCACTTCTTAAAGCGGGGCTGCCCCTCGCCCAGTCGATGGACCTCATGGTCGAGCGCCAGAGGGATCCCCGGTTCAAGCGTTCTCTCAACGCGGTGCGTGATCGCATCAAGTCGGGTGCGGCTCTCTCCGAGGCGTTTCGCCAGGAGGGCGCGCTCTATCCGCAGATGTTTTCGGCCAGCCTGATCGCCGGCGAGAGGAGCGGCAATCTGGAGGCGGTCCTGCGGCGGTTCGTCTCCTACGTGAAGCTCAACCAGACCATCAAGAAAAAGGTCCTCGCCGCCTCCGTCTATCCGATGGTGCTTTTCGCGGGCATGTTCGGGCTCATGTACGTGATGCTGACGCGAGTCCTGCCTCAGTTCACCGGCTTCTACGAAAGCCTCGGCGCTCAACTGCCTCTGCCCACACGCATCCTTCTGGGTTTTTCCGACCAGGCGCGCCAATGGAGCCTGCCCTTGCTGGTGGTGTTCGTGGCGGGCGCCTTTGGCTTCTTCGCCTGGCTGCAGGCCGCCGCCAATCGAGAGCGGTTCGACGGTTGGGTTCTCAGAATCCCCTTCTTCGGCGCGCTCATGCGCACCTACTCCACCAGCCAGCTCGCCCGCAGCCTGTCGACCCTGCTCTCCGGAGGTTTGCCTCTGGTTCAGGCTCTCGGTGTCGCCTCCGCCTCGGTGGGGAATCGCGCCATCTCGGCTTCGGCGGCCTCGGCCGTTCCTCAGATTCAGGAAGGGAAGAGCCTGTCGATGGCCCTTGATGCGACGGGTCATGTCGAGCCGCTGACCGTGGAGATGATCCGGGTCGGAGAGAACACGGGCGCCCTTGGCGAGATGTTGAATCAGGTCGCGGACTTTTATGACGAGGATTTGGAGGTGAAGGTTCAGACCATCCTTTCCCTGGTCGAGCCGGTTCTGCTGGTCTTCATGGCCGTGGTCATCGGCGCTATGGTTCTTGCGTTGTATCTACCGATGTTCGAGGCCTTCTCGGCCCTTCAGTCGCGGGTGGGGCCCGGATGACCACCATCGCTCCTCCCCTCCCAACCGCGGACCCAGCCGCCATTTCGTCCGCCGCCATTTCGTCCGCCAACGAAGAGAGCGCCGCGCGGTCTGTCGCTCTTCGCCTCGGGCTGCAGTTCCTTGACGTCACCTCGTTCGCGCCCGATCCCCAGATCCTTCAGAGCGTGCCGGTGGACCTGATGTTCCGGTACAACTTCCTGCCTTACCGCGAAGAGCACGGGCGTCTCGTCCTGGTCATGGCCGACCCGTCCGATCTCACGGTGATCGACGACCTGGCGATCCTGCTCGGTCGTAGAATCCAGGCGGCGGTGGGCACTCCCTCCGCCATCGGCGAGGCGCTCAAGCGTGGCCAGGGGTCGCAACGTGTTCTCGAGCAAGCCTCCGAATCGCTGCTGATGCAGATCGTCAGGGAGGGCGATGAGGGCGAGACGCTGTCCGTCGACTCGATTCAGGCCCAGGACAAGTCGCCCATCGTCCGCCTGGTCGACTCGGCGCTCTTCGATTCGCTGTCGCGCCGGGCCTCGGACATTCACATCGAGACCCGGGACAGCGAAGTTCAGATCAAGTACCGCATCGACGGCGTTCTGCAGCCGGCCATGAAGCCGATTGCGAAAGAGCACCACGCCGAGATCATCAGTCGGATCAAGGTGATGGCGGAGCTCGACATCGCCGAGAAGCGGGTGCCTCAGGATGGCCGGTTCCGAGTTCGGCTGGGCGGCCGGCAGATCGATTTCCGGGTCTCGATCATGCCTTCGATCCACGGAGAGGACGCGGTCATCCGCATCCTCGACAAGGAGAATCTCTCCAAGCAGTTCTCATCCTTGAGACTAGATGTCGTGGGCTTCGAGGAGAAAGAGCTCAGGCGTTTCCGGCGTTTCATTCGGGAGCCTTACGGCATGGTCCTGGTCACCGGCCCCACGGGTTCCGGTAAGACCACCACGCTGTACGCGGCGCTTTCCGAGATCCAGACCGACGAGGACAAGATCATCACCATCGAGGATCCGGTCGAGTATCAGCTGCGTGGCGTCACCCAGATTCCCGTGAACGAGAAAAAAGGGCTGACCTTCGCGCGCGGCCTCCGCTCTATCCTCCGCCATGACCCCGACAAGATCATGGTCGGCGAAATCCGCGATGCGGAAACCGCGGACATCGCGATTCAGTCGGCTCTCACCGGCCACCTCGTCTTCACTACCGTCCACGCCAACAACGTGATCGATGTCCTCGGCCGATTCCTCAACATGAAGATCGAGCCTTACAATTTCGTGTCCGCGCTCAACTGCGTGATGGCGCAAAGGCTGGTGCGCACGATCTGCGAACATTGCAGGAGGCCCATCCATGCGTCCGAGGCTTTGCTGATCGAGTCCGGTCTCGACGCGGGGCAATACGCGTCACACACCTTCTACGAGGGTGCCGGGTGTCTTGAATGCGGGGGCACCGGCTTCAAGGGACGGACGGCGATCTGCGAGCTCCTCGACGTGACGGATCGCGTGCGCGAACTCATCCTGGCGAGGCGACCGGCCTCGGAGATCAAACGGACGGCCAGGGAGGAGGGCATGACCTTCTTGCGCGATGCGGGCCTCCATCGGGTTTTCGGCGGGACCACGACTCTTCAGGAGATCAACAAGGTGACGTTCGTGGAGGTCGTGTGATCGAGGCGCCCGGCGCCCGCCCGAAGTCCGTGGCCGAGAGGTTCCGCCGTTTTTTCCTCGATCCTCAGGGCGCCCAGGTGGCCCTTGAGTTTTCCTCGGTGGCCCTGGTGGGCGCCCGGGTTGAATCGAAGCACGGGAAGGTGGAACTTCGCGCGCTGGCGCGCGAGCCCCTGACCGAAGGGATGTTTGCTCCCACGCTGGAGGATCCGGGTTTTGTCGGCCAGGTAGAGATCCGCGACGCGGTGAAGAGTGTTCTGGCCAAGGTCGGGGCCACGCCCTCAGCCCGCGCCGCCCTGGTGGTGCCCGACGTGGTGGCGCGATTCCGTTTGTTTGCGCAGGACGAGGTCAAGATCGAGCCCAAGAAGCGGGATGCGGTCATCGCCTTTCGCATGCAGAAGTTGCTTCCCTTTGCCGCCGCCGATGCGCGCGTTGTTTCGGCCTGGCCTCGTGCCTCCAACGACCCGGTTCTCGGCATAGGTTTTTCCGCGGCGGTGGTGGGCGCCTTCGAACAGGTCGGTCACGCTTTTGGCCTTGATGTCGGCTCGGTCGAGACCTCCTCCATGGCTTTGTTACGGGGGGTGAGAGCAGAAGGTGACTCCCTGCTCGTGCGGCACGACCCCACCTGGCTGACCCTAAGTTTGACGCGGAACGGGTGGCCCGTGTCCATCCGCTCATTCGATGCCGCGGTGGCGCGAAACTCCGACGAGGTGCGCCGGGAGATCGCCTCCACCGCGGTCTTCTGGCGCGACCGTCTTTCGGGCGAGCGACTGGCTGCCGCCTTCGTTCACGCCACCGATCGATGGTTCGACGCGCTCAGCGCCGACATCGCCTCCGTGTTCGGATGCGCGCCGGAGCGGGCCAAGCCGCCCGCGCATCTTTGGGTCGCCGGCCTGCCCGCTGCCGTGGAGCTGTCGGCCGCCCCGGCCCTGGCCCTCCTGGGCGCCTCGTATTGAAGTTGAAGCGATGACCGCATCCACGAATCTCGCCCTTCGCCCGTTCCGGAACGAGCGGCTGCCCTGGCTGCTGGCTGGACTGCTTGGGATCGCGGCGGTGGGGATATCGTTCGCTCACGGCCGGTTCATCAGCCGCCTTCTTTCGGGAGTTGAAGCCAACACCGTGCGCGCGGTTCGCGAGGACGAGGCCCGAATCGCCGACCTTCAAGCGGGCATCGCCACCGAACCTCCCTTGAAAATCGAGTCGTCTGAACTGGCGCGGCTCATCGCCTTCAAGGAGCTCGTGGACCGTCGGGTTTTTCCCTGGCGTCGTTTTCTAGCCGAACTTGAGGTGACGATCTCCGAAGATGTTCGGCTCACCCGCATCTCTCCCACGACCACCAAGGACGTTTCCGGCATGCTGATCGATGTCGCGGGGGAGGCCCGGACCAAGGACGCGGCCTTTTCTCTGGCCGAGGCCCTCGACGCGTCTCCGATGTTCTCAAACGCGGTGTTGAAGTCGTTGTTGGAGAGCAAAGAGGGGACGGAGTTTAATCTGGAAATCGTGTTCGATCCGGATGGCCGGTCCATCTCTCGTGGGTGGAACGCGGGGCGCCCGATGAACACGCCGGCGCCTCGGAGTCAACCGAAGTCCGGCGGAGGAAAGTCGCCGTGAACCGGCGCCGAAGCGGGACTCGACTGCGGCTGGTCATGCTGGGCGCTCTCCTGCTGCTCGTCAACGCAGTGGTCTTCGCGGCTTTTTCATGGCCACGGCTCACGCGGGTCCGCCGCGCCGAAGGTCGAGCGCATGAAGTCTCAACCCGGAAGGCTGCTTTGGAGAAGCTTTGGTTTCAGGTTCGGACCCGGAAGGAACTCGTGGCCCAAAATCGGAAGGACATCGAGAGCCTGATGCGCGACCACCTCAAATTCAGAACCGAGGATCTCTTCGCCGCCCAACGCGAGATTGAGAGGCTGGCCAGGGACGCGGGGCTTAAGCCCAAGCAGAGCACGTATTCCCTCGAGAAGATCCAGGGCACGGACCTGGTGCGTTGCGAAGTCACGCTCCCTCTGGACGGGACCTACACCCACCTGACGGGATTCCTGAGCCGGATCGAGTCGGCGAAGCGGTTCATCGTGGTCGACCAGATGGCTCTGGCCCGCGCGGACGCGGGAGCGCGGATGAACCTGAAGCTCTCGGCCATCTTCAAGGATGGAGACTCCCGTGCGCCGCAGTGAGCGGGGGACCACGTTCATTGAGGTGCTGGCGGTGGCAGCCATCATCGCGATTCTGGCGTCCGCGGTGCTCCCGCTGTCGCGGGTGACCCAAAAGCGACAGAAGGAGCTCGAACTTCGCCGCTCGCTGCGCGAGATCCGCACCTCCATCGACCGCTTCAAGGATGGCGTCGATCGAGGCCAGATCGGAGGGACGGATGTGAAGCTCGGCAGCGAGGGTTACCCGGAGTCGCTCGAAACTCTGGTGGAAGGTGTGAATCAGGTGGGTCGGCCTGGATTCAAGTTGAAGTTCATGAGGCGGATACCCGAGGACCCTTTCTCGGGAAAGGCCGAGTGGGGAATGCGTTGTTACCAGGATAAGCCGGACTCCTCGTCGTGGTGCGGCGACAACGTTTACGATGTGTACTCCCTCTCGGAGGGAACGGCCCTGGATGGCACGAAGCTGAAGGACTGGTGATGGTTGGATTCAATTCTTCGTCTGGCGGTTCACGACAAAAACGCGGTCGATCGTCCGGTTTTACTCTGCTCGAGTTGATCGTGGTCGTCACGATCATGGGCGTTCTGGTGTCGATCGCCCTTCCCAACTACCGCAACTCGGTCCTTCAGGCCAAGGAGGCGGTGCTCC
>JANLWV010000073.1:0-15596 GCA_031364765.1 Vicinamibacteria bacterium | reverse complement strand
GGGTCGCCCTCCATCTGTCCGGCCCAGGCGCCGAGCGCGTTGATCAAGGTGTGCGTCTCAATCCGATCGGCATCGGTCCTGACCGCGGCCACACGACCATTTTTGACCTCCATCCCGCGCAGTGCGCTGTACTCTCGGATCTGGACGCCCCGGCTTGAAGCGAGCGCCAAAAGCGCGTCCATCAGCCGCCGGTTGTCGACCCGGTGATCGTCCGGAAAAAGGGCCGCCCCTCTCGCGTCCTGGTGGGCCGCGGGCTCGATTCGGGACACCCCGTCACGCGAAACCATTTCGGCGCGTAGCCCGAGCTTCTTCTGAGCGTCGGTCAGCGCTCGGAGTTTCGCTTCTTCCTCCGGGGAGAAAGCCAGAGAGAGGACGCCACATCGGCGATGCTCGACGGAAACGCCGGTCAGGCTCAACAACTCCTCGGCCAGGCTGACGTGACGATCGCGAGCCTTGAGCGCGACTTTGAGAAGCGGGGAATCCGGAAGGGTCTCCGCCTGCGGCGAAAGGATGCCCCCGGCCGCGAAGCTCGCCTCCCGGCCAGCTCGACCGCGGTCGAAGACGACGCATCGGGCGCCGCGCCTCGCCAGTTCACACGCGGCGGACAGGCCCACGATGCCCGCGCCCGCCACAATCACATCTGGAATCTTCGGGGCCATCGCCGCCCGCATGATCCTTTCGGGGACTAGGCCTCGAGCTGGTTCGCGATCTGAAGGGTCAGGATCACCTTGTAGACCCAGTAGGAACAACGCCCCGATTCCCGTTCAAGCGCCTCGATCGACGCGCCCTTCTGAAGGTGGGCGAAGACATCCTGGGCGGGCAGCCGGCTTTCCGCGTCAGTCCAGACGAACTCGGTGACCTTCGGCTTGTAGACCTTCGTCCGGTCGGTCAGGCGCTCCTGCAGCATTGGCAGCTCGTCGGACATCCGAACCGACTCCATCAGAAGCGAGATGCCGGGCAGTGTGATGTCTGTCCGCTGTTGCTCCTCGACTTCACGGCTCGTGAATGCGAACTCGCCTTCGGGCGTCGACTGGAAGAGCTGAAAGACCGCATCGTCGCCTTTCAGGTGTTGGAACCCCGCGCGGACGATGTTTCCCTTGAAGAAAACAATCTCCGAGACCCGTTCGTGTTTCGTCGAGCTCACGATCAGCGACCCGGTCTGATGCGACCCGATCAGAGTCTGAATGACGGTGGCGAGGTCGAAGAACTGGAGGTTGCCCGAGAGCTGTTTGGTCTCGGCCCGACGGGACTTGAGCGTTGTCGCCTCCAGCCGTCTGGCGATGACTTCGCACATGGAGCGGGCCATCCCGGGAAGCGAAGCCATGAGGTCGTCGAACACCGCTTTGTCCAGACGGAAGAGCTCGGCGTTTTCGGGGCAGCGGATGGTGGCGCTTCGTGGGGACCCGGTGAGCAAAGCCAACTCGCCCACCACCTCACCCACGCCGAGAAAGGCCACGGTTACCTTGGGAGTGTTATCCGCGGGCTGGGTGATGACTTCGAGAACGCCCGATTTGATGACGTACATCCGATCCCCGGCTTCGCCCTGCTTGAAGACAATGGCCCCGGGGCCGAATGTCTCGAACGTGCCTTGCGAAAGCACCGCGTCCAGGACCACCGGGGCCTGGTTCGCGAAAAGGTCGCTGCGGGTCAGGAAGTCAACTTCGGGTTTCGGCATGTCTATCGGGAACGAAGCGAGTATAGCTGGCACCTGTTCTGCCCTTTGCGTCTCAGCAGCGGTCTTGTGATACTCCACTGATGCGAAAGGCGAAAGAACAGACCGCGGCACCCAAAAAGCCGGCGGCGAAGCAAACCCGGAAAACCGCGGTCAAGAAGCCTGCAACCCCCAAAAAGCCGGCGGCGAAGCAAACCCGGAAGGCCGCGGTCAAGAAGCCTGCGCCGCGAAAGGCCCGCCCACGCGGCGCCCCAAACCCCGGATCGCCGGCGCCGTTGAAGTCAAAGGGCGCAGCCAAACCATCGATCTCCAAGACTCAGTCGCAGGTTGGGGCCTCGAAGTTCAAGAGCCCGGACAACGAGGCCCCAAGCCCCAAACCCCGCCCGAGCCTGCCGATCACGTATGGCGAAAGCCGTCTACTTCTTCTCGCGCGCGACCCCCACACCCTGTTCGCGGCCTGGGACATGGCGCCGTCCGTGGTGAAGGAACTGAAGGCGCGGATCGGCGGACGTGCCTTGGCGGTTTCCACCCTCACCCTGCGTTTGACCAACGCGGGCGGGGCGACCCGCGTGTTTCACGTGGGGAGGAGGGCCCGGTCGCGCTACCTGGGGGTCGACGGCGCGCCATCGTTTATCGCCGAGATCGGCTTCACCACTCCGACCGGCCGGTTTGAATTCATCGCCAAGAGCGCGCCTTGCCTTGTCCCCATGAATCTGGCGGCGCGTCACGCGTGGTTAGGAGAGAGGCGGCGCTTCGTCCTTGGATACCGCGAAGCGGGTGCTTTGGCCCGGCGCGGTCTTTTGGCCTCGACTCTGCGAGAGAGGACGCGGCCGAAAGGGACTCCAGGGAACTTCGAGTCGGCGTCGTCCTCGTCCTCGTCGTTCAGCGCTGCGGCGCCTCGCGTACTCGGGGGAGCGAGCGATCTCTACCGTCGGTGACCCCTCGCTTCCACCGAATCCTCTCGGATTCTGGTGTCCGGTTCTCCACGCCCATCTTCCGTTCGTAAGGCACCCGGAGCACGAGCACTTCCTTGAGGAGGACTGGCTCTACGAAGCGGTGATCGAGACCCATCTTCCCCTTCTTCGGATGATGGATCACCTGACCCGGGACGGGGTCCGATTCCGTCTCACCATGACCCTGTCTCCGCCGCTGCTCGCCATGATGGAGGATCCTCTTCTCATGAAGAGGTGTGAGCGACGGATCGAGTCGCTGTTGAAACTCGCGTCCCGCGACGGAAAGCGCGCCGCCCTTCACCAACCCGAGTTCTTTGAAGCGACCCTGTTCGCCGAACAGGACCTCGCGAGCCTGAGAGAGCTCTTCGTCACCACCCACAATCGCGACCTGATTGGCGCGTTCGCCAGACACCGGTCGGCTCGGTCCCTCGAGATCATCACCTGCGGAGCCACCCATGGGTTTCTCCCGCTGATGACGCAGACCGAAGAAGCGGTGCGCGCGCAAATACAGGTGGCCACCACCGACTTCAAGCGGATCTTTGGTTATGAGCCTGAGGGCATCTGGCTTCCCGAGTGCGGTTACTTCAAAGGCGTCGAAAAATTCCTGATCGAAGCGGGGTTGCGCTACTCCTTCCTCGAGGAGCACGGTGTGACCGACTCCGACCCTCCTCCAAGGTTCGGGGTGATGGCGCCGATCATGTCGACCGGGGGCATCGTCTTCTTCGGCCGCGACATGGAGTCCTCACGCCAGGTCTGGAGCGCCGAGGTGGGATATCCGGGAGACCCCGAGTATCGCGAGTTCTACAAGGACGCGGGCTACGAGCTGCCGATGGGGGAGCTGCTCGACTTTCTGAAACCGGACGAGCCTCGCCGGCCGGTTGGCTTGAAGCGACATCGCGTGACCGGAAGACCGGAACTGCATCTGAAGGAGCCGTACCTCCGCAGCCGGGCCCTGGAACGCGTGGCCGCGCATGCGGGTCACTTTGCCCGGGAAAGGAGGCTTCAGGCTGCGCGTATGCGCCCGTGGATGTCCAGGCCTCCGTTGATAGTGAGTCCGTACGACGCGGAGCTGTTCGGCCACTGGTGGTTCGAGGGCCCGCAGTTTCTGGAGCAGGTGTTTCGGAATCTCGATGCGGCAGGCGACGTGGTGGCCGTTACACCCCCCGCCTATCTCGCCCGGTTCGACGAGTGTGAAGTGGCGACGCCCCAAATGTCGACCTGGGGCTCCTCGGGCTACGCCGCGGTGTGGCTCAATGAGACCAACGACTGGATCTATCCCCATTACGACGCTGCGGTCCGGCGGATGATCCGTCTGGCCGACCGATTCCCCGCAGCGCGCGGCCTCCAGAAGCGCGCGCTGAATCAGGCGGGAAGGGAGCTTCTGCTCGCCCAGTCCTCCGATTGGGCGTTCATCATGAAGACCGGCACCCTGGTTGAGTACGCGACGCGTCGGGTGATCGACCATCTCTTGACTTTCAGAGATCTCGCCTCGGCCCTCGAGGAAGGAGGCCTGGACGAGCGGACGGTCCACCGCTGCGAACAAGCCTGGCCGATATTTCCCGCCTTCGACTATCGAGTTTTCTCAAGCGCCCGCTCCTGAGGCGAGGTCGTTCAGGCCCTCATGTCGGATAATCGCGCCAGAGTGCCTCCTCCTCCTGCCCGAAAACTTGCGCCCGCGCCGCCCGCTCAGACCGCGACGGCGGTTCGAGAAATTGTGCCCATGCTTCTGGCGCGAAAGGTCCTCACCCCGGAACAAGCGGAGAAGATCGACAAACTGGCGCGGCTTGAGAGGCTCTCGTCGGACGACGCCATCCTGCGGCTCGGCATCATGTCCGAGGTTCAGTTGACCCAGGCCCTGGCCGAAGCGGCGGGCCTGCGGTTTCAGCGGATCAACCCCTTGGACCTCGACCTCGAGGTGGTGACGAGCGCCCTGCCCGCCGGCTTTGCCCGAAAGAACGGCATCGTGGCCATCGGCCAGAGCGCCGGGAAGATTGTGATTGCCGTCCACGATCCTTTCGCTCCGTTCCCCGAGGAAGACATCCGCCGCGTCACCGGTCTCGGGATTGAGAAGGTGGTGGCGCCGAAGAGCGACATCGAGGCCATCTCCCGCTCCTTCTACGATCTCAAGACGTCGCTCAAGACCGCGGAAGCCCAGCTCCGGCAAGGGCGCATCCAATCCGTCGACATTGGAAACCAGGAGTTCCTCTCCTCGAACCAGGAGGATCTCGATCCGGCGGCCGCCCCGGTGGTCAAGGCCCTGGACCACATCCTCTCCTACGCGTTCGAACAGCGGGCCTCCGACATCCATTTCGAACCCAAGCGAGAGCTCACTCTGGTCCGGCTGCGTATCGACGGCATCCTCCATGACGTCCACGTGATTCCGAAGATCGTCTATCAGGCGGTGGTCTCACGCGTGAAGCTCCTCTCGGGCATGAACCTCGCAGAGAAGCGCCGGCCCCAGGATGGCCGGATCAAGCGTGAGGAAAAGGGACGGGAGGTCGAGCTTCGGGTTTCGACCATGCCCACTGCTTTCGGCGAGAAGGCGGTGCTCAGGATCTTCGACCCCGACATTCTGATGAAGGGCATCGAGGAACTTGGCTTTGCCGGCGCAGAGTTCCAGAAGATCCTTTCGTTCATCGAACGCCCTAACGGCATTGTGCTGGTGACGGGGCCGACCGGAAGCGGCAAAACCACCACCCTCTACTCGCTGCTCCGGCATCTCTCCAAGCCCGAGGTCAACATCGTCACCATCGAAGACCCGGTGGAGATGGTCATCGAGGACTTCAATCAGGTTTCCATTCGGCCGCAGATTGACGTCACCTTCGCGGCGGCCCTTCGCACCGTGCTGCGGCAGGACCCGGATATTGTCATGGTGGGTGAGATCCGGGATTCCGAGACCGCGGATCACGCGGTTCAGGCCGCCCTGACCGGACACCTCGTGCTCTCCACTCTCCACACCAACGATGCGCCGTCCTCCATCACCCGCCTCCTCGACCTGGAGGTGCCCCAGTTCCTGGTCACGTCCACTCTGGTCGGCGTGATCGCCCAGAGACTGGTGAGGACGAATTGCCCCTCGTGTCTGGTTGACCATGTGCCCACCGATGAAGAGATCGCGGCTTTGCGGGTGTCGAGAGAGAAGCTCGGCAGCGTCCTGTTCAAGGCGGGGTCCGGCTGCCTTCAATGCCGTCAGACCGGCTACTCCGGCCGGGACGGCATCTACGAAATCATGGCCATGTCCGACAAGATTCGACTCCTCGTCGCCCAGGGTGCGTCCTCGGTCGACACCCGAAAGATCGCGCGCGATGAAGGAATGCGGAGCCTTCGTGAATCGGCGTTTGAGAAAGTCGTGCGCGGCCGGACCACGGTCACGGAGCTGGTCCGCGTCACCGGCAAGTAGGACGAGCCGGACAAAATCAGGGCGTCTTTTTGGAGTCGAGAAGGATCGTCACCGGACCGTCGTTGACCAGGGCCACGTCCATCCTGGCCTGGAAGACGCCGCGCTTGACGCCCCGCCCGGACGCCGCCAGACGATCGCAGAAGGCGTCGTAAAAGCTCTTCGCTTCCTCAGGGGAGGCCGCGTCGAGGTAGCTCGGCCGCCGGCCTTTCCGTGAGTCGGCGAGGAGAGTGAACTGAGAGACCACGAGGATCTCGCCCAAAACGTCCTGGACGGAGAGATTCATCGTCCCCGAAGCGTCGTCGAAGATCCGGAGATTGAGGACTTTCTCCGCCATCCACTCGAGGTCGGTCGCCGTGTCGCCCTTCCCGACACCGAGCAGGACCAGCAGGCCTCTCCCGATGGCTGAGATCCTCGACCCGCCCACATCGACGCTCGCCGAGGAGACTCTTTGCACAACCGATCGCATGAACGGAGGTTATTCGATGGGCGTTATCGGGAACATTGGGCCGACGAGCAACGCAGTCCAGACAGGATGCGCCAGTCCTACCCGACGTTCTGGCAGGTGGGGCAGCGTTCGTGGCCCAGGACCAGGCTGCGCGCTCGAATGCAGGCCGACTTTCGCCACGGGCTGCTAGGAGCCGTGCGATACTTCGACCTCAAATCTATGCGCGTTACCGACCAGGAAGTCCAATACCTCGCCCGAAAAATCATACGAACACTGACCACCGCCTCTCGGATCGACTGTGACAGCGAGGAGACGGTGGTGGCGGGCCTCACCGGGGCGCTCCTCAAGGAGATCCGGCTCGAAGACGCGCTGAACGAAGAGGCGAGACAGATTCTGATGTCGCACTCCACCACCATGGCGCGCGACAACATCACCGGGCTCGACATGTTCCGCAAGGTCAAGCGCGAACTCGCGAAGAAGAAGGGGATCGTGCTGTGAGACTTTCGAGGGAGAAGATGATGCAGCTCTCCCACGTGGCCATCGCCTATCTGAAGGAAGAGCCGATGGTCGAGTTCTTCGCCGAGCCCAACGACATCCGGGCGGATATCTTCAAGTTCATCGAGAACGAGGGGAAGATCGACGAGGCCATCGACCTCTCGGTGCGTCAGAAGATCGAGACGCAGAAACGCACGATTCCCGAGGGTTCCGAGGAATGGGACATCCTCTACCGGAAGTACTTCGAGGAAGAGTCGGCGCGCCGCCGTCGTTAGGCCGGTTTCAGGGGTCAACACCATGTTTGGATGCATATTCAATTTCTTCCGCCTGATCGTGGTCGTCACACTCCTGGCGGTCATCGGCGGCGGGGTCTACTACTACACCAGGGTCCATCCTGAAAAGGCTCCGTGGAAGGGCGGCATGGCTGCGGTGAAGGACAAGATGGCGACCGCGACTCTGGCCGCGGAGGTGAAGGCCGCCTTGTCGCTCCGCGAGTCGACCAAGGAACTCGACATCTCGGTCGGCGCCGAAAAGGATGTCGTGACCCTCAGGGGCAGAGTGCCAAGCCCCGAGATTTCGAAGGCCGTCGAAGGCGTCGCCGCTTCGGTGCCGGGCGTCCGTCAGGTGGTCAACTTTCTTGAAATCGACAAGGCGGCTGGAGCGAAGGCCGCAGGCGCTGATGATCGCTCGATCGGCGAAAAGGTCGACGACGAAGCGCTGGAGCTGAAGATCCGGGGCGCCTTCAAGCTCGACAAGGCTCTCGCCGCGGCGGGTTTCGAAGTCAAGTCGATTCGGCGAGCGGTGCAGCTTTCATCGAGCACCGCGACGGCGGAACAGAAGAGGCGAGCCGTCGAGGTCGCGCGATCCGTCGCGGGGGTGGCGTCCGCCGAAACTCGATAGCGTTTACTCGCCTGGCGCCTCGTCCGTGGCCTCGGCCTCGATAGCCAGCGGCTGGACGTCGAGAAGCGTTCCGCCAAAGAGGTCGAGGGTGCGCCCGATGACGGGATCAGCCATCGCGCGCGATTTGAGGGCGCTCTTGTTGGGCGTCTTCGCTGGAGAAGGCTTCTCTGACGGCGCGTCGGCGCTCTCGTCTTTCGCTCCGGCTTTCAAAACGACACGGAGCTTGCGACCGAACGCCTTCAAGGCGCTGCCAGCGAGGGCGGCACGCTCGGATTCGAGGAAGTTGATTTGAGTCTGGGCGACGGAGAGGTGGAGAGAGTCCCCGTCCAGCGTGGCGCTCGCCGAGCCGAGGGCGGACAGGAGCATCCGACCGGTCGTCGCGGCGCGCAGCCGCTCCATTATTGAACCAGGCACCTCCAGGCCATCCGCCGGAGACGGCGCTTGGGTGGCGGGCACGGTCTGAGCAGGAGGAGGTAGTTCCTCGACCGGCGGCGTGATGTGTCGTGCGGAGGGAGGAAGGCTCTGAGTTGCCGCGGGGGGTCGCGGCCTCTCGGGCGCCGGCGACGAAGCCGGGATCGGGTGCTTCGATTCGCCCAGAAACTGCTCGACCCGGCTCACCAGGTCAGCGAACCTCACGAGGCGCCGCAGCTGCGCCGCCTTGAGCAGCGCCATTTCAATACTGAGCCGTGGATCCGGATCGATGGACTTCCGGAAATCGAGTTCAGACCGCGAAAGCGAATCGACGAGACGGAGCAGGTCCTCTTCGGAAAGCGAGGACACGAACTGGGCGGCGGCGGCGCGATCTTCCGGAAGCAGATCGACGCCGTCGCTGTCGGGCGAAATCTTCAGGATGAGCAGATCACGCCAGTAGAGAAGCAATTCGTGCGAGAACATCGCATAGTCGGCGCCGAAGGAGGCGAGCGTCTCGATCACGCGGAGAACGCCGGCCGAATCGTTCTCGAACACGGCCCTGGTGGCCTCGCGCAACAACTCCCGGTCGATGAGGCCGAGGAGTTTGACTACATCCTCATCCTGAATCTGGCTGCCGGTGAAGGCGTAGACCTGATCGAAAAGGGAGAGAGCATCGCGCACGCTACCTTCGGCCGCTCGAGCGATCCGGAGCAGCGCCGAGTCGGAGACCTCGATCTTTTCGGAACTCGCGATTGATCTCAGATGGGTGGCGAGGGTACGCGTGGGGATCAGCCGGAATGCGTGAATCTGGCAGCGGGACAGAATCGTCTCCGGCAGCTTCTGCAACTCGGTGGTGGCGAGTATGAACTTGACGCGCGGCGGAGGCTCCTCAAGTGTCTTCAAAAGAGCGTTGAAGGCGCTCGGCGAGAGCATGTGGACTTCGTCAATGATCCAGACCCGATAACGGTCTCGGGTCGGGTTGAAGCGAACGGTGTCGATGAGGGAACGAACATCCTCCACCTTGCTGTTCGAAGCCCCGTCGATTTCCTGCACATCAAGCCCGGTTCCGGCCGCGATCTCCGTGCACGAGGAGCACTCACCGCACGGGTCGGGAGTCGCCTTATCCGTGCTGGAGCAATTGAGTGCGGCGGCCAGGATGCGAGCCGTCGAGGTCTTGCCTACGCCCCGCGCGCCGGTCAGGAGAAAGGCGTGACCCACGCGTCCGGAAGTGAGGGCATTGCGCAGCGTCCGCGTGACCGTTTCCTGTCCGACGACATCGGCTAGTGTTTTGGGACGCCATTTGCGTGCGAAAACGACGTAGCTCATCGGTTTTTCATTCTTCGCGGTGAAGTGCGCGTGCAGGCGGCGGGTCGCCTCTACCCCCAAACGGCCGTGCGTGAACCCCGAACCGACCGCGTCAAAGACACCTCGCCTAACCGTTGCTCCCTTCCGGGCCTGGCGGGGTTAAAGGCGCGCATCGTCGCGCGGAGCCCGGGATTCACGCACGACCGATCGCGGGACGCCTCGGATTCTACTTGGCTATGACCATGGCCCGGGAGTCGCGGCACGGTATGATTCCCGGCCTTCAGGAGTTCGAAGGACCGCGGAGAGGTGCGAGAGCGGTTGAATCGGCCGGCCTCGAAAGCCGTTGTGCTCGAAAGGGTACCGTGGGTTCGAATCCCACCCTCTCCGCCAGCCTTTCTCGGGCCGTAGGCCCGAAAAGGCTTCGCGGAGAGGGGGGCTTCGGCGCATCGCTAGCGCTCAGCGTCAAATCCCACCCGTACGCGTGCCAGCTTTGTTGGGCCGTGGGCCCGAAAAGGCTTTGCGGAGAGGGGGGCTTCGGCGGATCGTCTTGCTCGGCGCCGGGGTGGCTGGAGCTTTGGGTGGCTGGTAACCTTGCCCGTTCCAGTGGCCGTCGCGGAGAGATGCGAGAGCGGTTTAATCGGCGTGCCTGGAAAGCACGAGTAGGGGTAACCCCTCTACCGAGGGTTCGAATCCCTCTCTCTCCGCCAGCTTTCTTTGGGCCGAAGGCCCAAGAAAGCTTTGCGGAGAGAGGCGATTCGGCGCATCGCTTCGCTCAGCGTCGAATCCCTGAGCGTGGATCATCGTTCCGGGCCAAAGGCCCGAAACGATGAGGTGACAGGCTGACGCGTGGAGTCCATCCGGTCGAATCTCTCCTCTCGGCAGCGTCGAACGCTGTGCGTCGGTTCCCGTTCCGGCCATCGGCCCGAAACGAGGACGGAGAGAGCTGTCGTCGCCGCCTACCTACTCCCGGCGGCTGCGGAAGAAGTTGCGCATCAATTCTCCGCACTCCGTCTCACGCACACCCGAAACCACCTCGATTTGATGATTCAGGTTGAGTCTCTGGAGGTTGAGGAGGCTCTCGAACGCGCCCCACTTTGGTTCCAGGGTCCCATAGACGACGCGCGACACCCGAGCGTTCACCAGGGCTCCTGCGCACATAAGGCACGGTTCCACGGTTACGACGAGGGTTGTGCCCGGGAGTCGATAATTCGAGAGCTTTCGAGCCGCCTCACGCAGAACCACCACCTCGGCGTGCGCGGTGGGATCGCCCGAAGAAATGGGTTGGTTGAACCCAGAGGCAATCACGACGCCGGACCGATCCACCAGCAACGCCCCGACGGGTACTTCACCTGCGTGCTCGGCGAGTCGGGCCTGAGCGAGGGCCAAATCCATTAACGACTCAAAGTTGGAGATCAACGAGGGCGCCTCGCTCTTGTTCAACACGGTAAGGTGCGGCAGCATAACAACTACAGGTTGCGGCGCCCGGCCGACTTAGGAGAACCGGCGTGCCCCGCAGTGCCGGAGTCTGGAACAAAATCACCTGATGAACCATCTAACTCTGAACCGGTGCTCGTTCCAACCCCCCGGCCGAATCGGCGGCACATCTCGCCTGAGAATGTCCAGGCTTGCCGTGAATTTCTCACGGAGAACCCGGTCGCTGTGAGCCAGGGAAGGATGGACGGACGCCCACCCACCCAGGGCTCCGTCAAGGGCAGGTCGTTGCTGAGGGCGGCGACGGTGGTGTTCGACCGCCCGAGTTGGGGCGGAGTCGCCCTGCGCGCGACGACACTCGCGATCCCGTTCGGCCTGTTTGCCCTCTTGCTGAACTCGGTGCTGCCGCCGTCGATTCTGGTCGCTTCCCGCCAGTCACTGACGCCAGTGGTGGCCCTCGCTGTCGTTTTGCTGGCCTGCTGCCACTCGTGGCGAGGCTGGATTGGGAAGATCGCTGGTCTCTCGGTGACGCTGGCCCTGTTCGCGTTGCCACTGGCAGCGCTTTGGCAAGATGTCGCGTTCCAGGGCAACGTCATTGGCGCGCTACTGCCATTTTCCGACGCTAGCGGCTACTACTACGATGCCCGGCGGCTTCTTGATGGTCATCTCCTGGGTTGGACGGCCCGACGACCACTCTTCGTGGGACTGCTCTCAACGCTCCTGGCGCTGACGGGGCAGAACCTTCAGATTTGTCTCGCCGTGATGGTCGCGATCAACGCGGTCGCCTGTTTCCTGTTCGCCCGGGAGTTGCGGGAGAGTCACGGCGCGGTCGCGGCCGCCGTTGGCACTGCGGTGCTGTTCTTGTTCTATCGCATTGAGGGTGGCCTGGGAACGACCTTGACCGAGAACCTGGGCTTCGCCCTCGGCGTCTGCGGATTCGCCGCATTGCTGCGAGGGGCGCGAGATCTTGACGCCAAGAGCCTGTTCGTTGGTTTGGGCCTACTGACCGTCGGGCTGATCTCCCGCGCCGGCGCTTTCTTCGTGCTGCCCGCGCTCGTGTTGGCGGTTGGGTGGATGTTCAGGGAAAAACGGCGCGCGCTTTGGATGGGTGGTGGCGCGATCGCCGCCATTCTGTTCGCGGCCATCCTGGCGGCCGGAGTGGGACGGCGGCTGGCGGACCCGGCCTCGGAACAGACGGCCTTCTCCAACTTTTCGTATTCCCTATACGGCTTGGCTGTCGGAGGAAAGGGCTGGGGTCAGGCGTTACAGGACCATCCCACCGCGAAGGAAGGCGCCGAGGTATACGCGTTGGCCTATCGCGCCTTCCTCGACCGCCCCTTCGGTCTCGTCGAAGGCAGCCTGAAGATGTGGCGCGAGTACCTGGCGCCGACGCGTCCGTATCACGCTTTCGCGTTTGTTCGCTCGACCGCCACCTACCGACGGCCAATCCAGCTCGCCTGCTTCGTCTTGAGTGCTATTGCGCTCTTGGCGAGTCTCTATCGCACTCGACGGCCTTTGTTTGCGCTCATCCTCGCGGCCTCCGTCGGCCATCTCGCGTCGATTCCCTTCGTACCACCCATCGACGCCGGCCTTCGCGTGTATGCGGCGACCATGCCCATCCTGGCAACTCTGATCGTCCTGGGTCTCGACGTCGTGTTCCAGATGATCGGGCGAGCCTATCGCGCCGTTTGGCGCCTGCCCGTGGTCCCGCCGCCGCCGTCTCATCTGGAGCGACCACGACCTCGGGCAGCCGAGCTGTTCGGGGCAGCTTTAGCCGCGGTCGCCCTCGCTGGACCGCTGGTGGTTTTGTCGTTGAGCCGTCCCCCCCGCCTCGTGGACCTGAAGTGCGATGCGGCAACGATCCCGATATACGTGCGCGTTTCGAACGGTTCCCTTCTTCGAATCCGCGACGACTCTCATCGCTCAGACGGCAGGTCGGCGGCGATTGAAATCGGGGAGTCGCAGTTGGCCTTGACCGCGGGAAGGGTCGAGATCGGCGGCGACGCCTCCCACTTCACCGACGGGAACACTATGTTCAACGGATACGACCTCAAGTCAGGTCGCTACGTGTGGCTGGTGGTACCCACCGATCGTCTGCGAAAACTGCCCGCCGTCTACGCCATTTGCGGACACGACTCGACGGATGAGCGTTCAAAGAACTACGGCGTGTTCTACGCGGAGTCCGTGTGGTACACCGCCGAGCCCAAACCTTAGCGGTTCTCTCGAACCGGCTCCGGCATAGTGGCGGCCCGGTCCGCGCCTCCCACGGCCGTCCCACCTCGTGAAGCCGCGCCTAGCGGACCCAACGGACCTCTGGTGCGCCCCGGAAGATTCGAACTTCCAACCTACAGATTCGTAGTCTGTTGCTCTATCCAATTGAGCTAGGGGCGCATGATTGTCGCGCGAAAGGCCAAACACGGATTCTAGTTGAGCGTGCAGATTTCCCACAAGGCCGTCTAACTGGCCGTGCTTGCTTCTTGTAGCGAGCACATGACTTGGCCGGTCATGAGAGAAACGAACGGCCGCTTTTCAATATGTCGGGAGACGCTGTTCTGATGAAACACCAAGCGTGGTATCCGGGCACCGAACTTGGGTCAAGTCCCGATCTGTGTGTAGATTTATTTTTACGGCAACGGAGGCAGGTTAAGGGAGAAGCTCGTTGGTTTCGGGCTGGCGAGGCCCATCACGCCGCCGCAGTGGCCTCCTTTTCCGGACGGGCTCTGAACATGGCCATGTCGAGGTAACGGCGGTCGGTCCAAATCTCCGTGGTCTTGAGAGCGACCGCGGTGATCAGCCGGAGCGCACTCTGGAGATCTGGGAACGCGCCGACGGCCTTCGTCCTGCGTTTGATCTCGCGGTGAAGCCGCTCGACTCCATTGGTGGAGTGGATCCTGGTCCAGTGACTCTTCGGGAATGAGAAGAACTGCGTCGCCGCGTCGAATCCGTTCTCAAGGCACGTGAGAGCCTCGGGAGTCTGGGCGCCGAGTCCCGCTTTGAAACTCGCCAGGCGTTCCCGCGCTTCGGCGAGAGAGCCGGCGTGAAAGACCACGGTGACGGCCTTGACGACGCGCCCGCGCAGGCGATGCGGCGTCTTGGCCAGAACATTCCGGATCAGATGAACCGTGCATCGTTGCTGCTTCGCCTCGGGCAGAAGACGCCGCACTGCCTTCGCGATGCCTCGGTGATCGTCACTCACGACGAGCTCGACGCCCGACAGGCCGCGATCGAGGAGCTTGGAGATCAGATCTCCCCAGCTCTCGTCGCTCTCTTCCGAGCCAATAGTGACGGCCAGGAGATGACGATGCCCATCGAGGCTCACGCCGTAGGCGACAAGAGCCGACACGTTCTCAACGCTTCTCGCCCAACGAGCATCCACGTACGTCGCATCGAGGAAGAGATACGGGATCTCCTGGCCGATCGGCTCACGAGCCAGCGCGTCCATCCTTTCCTCAAGCGACTTCGTCACCCGGCTCACCGTGGACCGGGAGACTTTTCGGCCCATCAGCGTCTCGGTCAGCCGAGAAACATCTCGGGTCGAGGAGCCCTGGACATACGCTTCGGTGATCATTGCGTCAACATCCGGAACCCGTCTCTTGTAGCGACCGAGGACTTCGGTCGGTGATCCGCTTTCACGTGTCCGAGGCATTCCAACCTCGACCGCGCCCAAGCTGGTCAGGACTCGTCGGAGGTACGTGCCGTTTAGAGTGTCGCGTCTCGTGGCCAGGCGCTCATAACGACGGGCTCCAACCAGCTCCTTGGCCGCCTCGTCGAGGAACATCTCCAGGGCGACGCGAACGGCTCCGCGGAACAGATCTCGGAGGTCAAATTGAATGTCGGCTTGTGTTGGACGGGGGAATACGGCAGATTCACTCATGGGAAGCTCCTTGCCCCGTCCTGGTTCCATCCAGTGGGGCGTGATGTTTGGGTTAAGGGACCTTCCCCCTTTTTCATTCCTCCGTCACGCAAATCTCCACAAGATTAGGGACACAACCTGGAACCCCGTATTCGGATCCAGCGGCTCGCCCGCGAACGAATACGGCTGGGGGTCCGTCCCCACGTGCTCGTACTGCTCCCCAAACGCCGTGTACTCGTAGCTGTCCGTAACAGCGCCCGCATCGTCGGTCAGCTTCCGGACGCTGCCGATGCCGTCGGCGTGGTAGTAGCGCGTGCCGGTCGGGCGGATCACTGCGAGGAGGTCGTCGAGCGCCCGCAGGTAGTGCGCGGTCTGGACGCCGGACGCGCCAAATTCCGCGACGACGTGGCTCAGCCCGCCCGAGCTGTCGACCAGGGAGTTCGTGGTCTGGGTCGGCGAGGCCGGCAGCGTCGTCTTCGTGCGGATCCTGCCGCCGTCTGCATCGTAGGCGTGCTCGATCACCGTCCCGTCGACCTTCGCGATGCGGACGAGGCGGTTCTCCGTGTCGAACGAGTACATGCCAAACCCGCTCTGCGTGGTGAGGTTCCCGTTCGCGTCGTGGCCGTAGTTCGTCGCGTTCTCGGTGAGCAGACGGTCGCGGGAGTCGTAGCCGTAGTTAATCGTGCCGGGAGTCACGATCGCTCCGGCACTTCCCGTCGTTGTTTGAGTCTGGC